>JAGTUW010000322.1 GCA_018224345.1 Bacteroidota bacterium | reverse complement strand
CCTGTGATTCATCAGCGGACTGCTGTGCCTTCAGCTTTGCCAGATCGGCAAGCGCTGTTTTCAATTCCGTCTGTTTGTCATTGATGCGTTTCAATGCGGTGCTCGGGTCAAAACTGACGAGCACGTCTCCTTCCTCGGCAATCGTTCCCTCCGGGGCCAGATAGACGATCTGCAGGTTGCCGCCCGAATAAATACGCGGGGCAGTAACCATGAAGGAATTTTTTGCGCTGACGGATCCGCTTTCGATGACGTAAATATCGAATTCCCCCTTTGTCACAGTGTAGGTGGGGACGGAAACGCCTGCACCCGGCCAGAGAACAAAGAGCAGGAGAAGAAGGACAACTGCGGATGTGAGGATGTACAGTGGTTTACGTTGAATTTTCATGGCTGTTGTTATTGTGGCGGCGTTCAATGATCGTCATCAACAGTGATTCGATCTTATAAAATATTTCCCGGGCAGTTGTCTCACAATGCCATTCAGCTCCATTTGTAAAAGTTTTACCAGAAGGGAAGGCAGGGTCTCTTCGCACTCGAATGCGAGATCGTCGATATGCCTGGGATCGTTCGAAAGATATTGCATGATATGTTCTTCTTCCAGGGTGAGTTGCGGAGGTGGCTGGAGGGTGGGCAACGAGGTACCTGAAAGCGGACGGACTTCCTCAAGAATCTGTTCAGGAGAAACCGCAATCTGTCCCATGCTGTCCCGCAACAACCGGTGCGGCCCCGCGCTGCGCGGGTTGAAGACGCTGCCGGGCACAGCATAGAGATCCCTGTTCTGATCGAGAGCGATGTGCGCTGAAATCATTGCACCTCCACGCACATCACTTTCGGTCACGAGCAGGCAGCGGGAGAGGCCGCTGATGATACGGTTCCGTCTCGGAAAATTTGTGGCATCAGGCTTGGCCTTCAATGGTAATTCTGACAACACGCAACCGTGTTCGACAATCGTGTCCGACAAACCTCGATTGACTCCCGGATAGATATTGAGCACGCCACTTCCGAGTACTGCGATCGTGCGTCCTCCTGCCCGAAGAGTGGATCTGTGTGCAACTGTATCGATTCCCATCGCCAGTCCGCTGACGACTGTCACGCCGGCTGCGGAAAACTGCGTGCAGAAATGTTCCGTCACCTGCCGGCCATAATCGCTGGGGTTGCGTGTGCCGACGACAGCGATGCTGCGCAGGTCGGCATCTTCGATTTTCCCACGGCAGAAGAGAAATAACGGGGGATCATAAATGCCTCGCAGGAGAGCTGGATAGTCAGGATCAGGAAAGGGGAGAAAGAGAATTTCATGCCGTTCGCAGAGCACGCGACTGGATTCCGTCGCCCGCTCGATGTCTCCGGAACGCTTTTCTGCCGACAGCGCCTGCTGCAGACGCGTGGCCAGGCGGGTATTGATTCCATCGACTGCCCGCAGTTCCGCTTCCGAGAGACGAAGGAGCTCAGAGAAAGAATGAAAACGCGAGAGCAATGCACGACCCCGGAATGGGCCGATAGACGGCAACAGTGAAACGCGGAAATAATCAAATGGATCGTTCATGACGTGTCCCGTAAAGTGTGTCCCTATGATCTCACAATTGTAGGCAGATGTGGCATCGGAAGCAAGACTGAAATTCCGCACCAAAAATGAATATTGTTTTGACCTCATCTTTTCATAAGTTGAAAAAGCTGAATAAAAATCGTGCCATGTCCATTGCGTATCGACGAGACCATCATATCGACCAGATTTGCCTGTGACCTCAGCGCCTGTAAGGGGGCATGCTGTACCTTTCCCGGTGGAAGCGGGGCGCCTGTTTCATTGGAAGAAATACCCATCCTCAAGGAGGCGTGGAAAGCAGTACATGATATGTTGCCGGCCGAACATCGTCGTGAAGGGGAGACGTTGGGACTTTTCGTCAGGGACGGAGAAGACATGACGCTGCGCTGTTATGATGACAGGGCGTGTGTGTTCGTCATGTACGAAGGCCCGGTGGCGCTGTGCTCGATTCAGAAACTGCATCAGGAAGCAGGATTTTCCTGGCCGAAACCACTTTCCTGTCATCTCTTTCCGATCCGGATCCGTCGTCGCGGCAGTGCGGCGCAACTTCGGTTGCAGCATTTCCGGGAATGCGAACCCGGCTACGCCGCGGGCGAAGAGTTGGATGTCAACCTGGTTGATTTTCTGGAAGTCCCGCTGAAACGTGCCTTCGGTGGCGGAGTATTTACCGAACTCAAGGAACGCAGCGACGCTCGTAATAACGGAGAACCGAGGAGGTAGCGCCGGATGCTTCGTCTGACACAGTCACAGAAGCTGCAACAAAAACTTTCACCTGCACAGGTTCAATATCTTCAGATTCTTCAGCTTCCAGTCATTCAGCTTGAGCAGGCTATCAAGGACGAGTTGGAACTGAATCCTCTGCTCGAAGAGGGGATGGAGATGGAGGAGGATATCAATGAGCAGATGGAATTGCGTCAGGAGGAAGCTCCGGAAAAAGACAGCGCCGCCGGCGATGATGATGAGGTCGGCATCGGCGAAGAAATGCATGGGAATGCCGATGATGAGTATTCATGGGAAGAATTTTTCGAGAATAACGAAGGATCTTCCACTGTCAATTCATATTGGGATGATGAAGAATATGATTCGCCTATGCCAGCGACGACAACGTTGCGGGACACGATCGAACAGCAGATTCTCATGTTGGATTTGACCGATGACCAACGGGAATTCGCAGGAGAAATTCTGTGGAATATCGACGATGACGGATATCTTCGCACAGACTTTGATGTCTTGCGTCGCAGATTCAATGAGGAACGTGGCCTTGATATCGAAGAAGAGGAGGCCGAGAGTATTCTCCATCGTGTGCAGCGCCTGGAGCCCCCCGGGATCGCAGCCCGCGATCTGCGCGAGTGTCTTCTCGTGCAGCTCGATCTGCTTCCGAACGTCAGCACACCACGTATCATCGCCATGCGCATGCTCAACGAAGCATATGATGCGTTCACAAAAAAACAGTTCAGCATCATCATGCGAAAGCTGCATATCGATGAAGATATGCTCAAACGGGCGTTCGAAATCATCCGGGGACTGAATCCGAAGCCGGGTGAAGGTGAAAGCATAGAATCGACGAATTGGATTATTCCCGATTTTTTCGTTCAGAAAGAAGATGGAGAATTTATAATCACGTTGAATGATCGGGGTGTGCCTCCCTTACGGGTCAATAAAGCATACAAGAGCATGCTTCTGAACAGAAAGAAACAATTCTCGAAAGATACCCGACAATTTTTACGCTCAAAGATGGAAGCAGCGAAGTGGTTCATAGACTCGATTCAGCAGCGGCGCAATACCATGCTTGCTGTCATGCACTCGATTATCGAACATCAGCGGGATTGGTTCGAACATGGAATGGGCCATCTCAAACCGTTGATATACAAGGATATAGCCGAAGACATCGAAATGGATATCTCCACCATCTCCCGCGTGGTCAACAGAAAGTATGTGCAGACGGATTGGGGTGTCTATGAATTGCGGTATTTCTTCAGCGAAGCTATTACGATGGAAGACGGCGAAAAGATTGCCAACAAGGAAGTCATGGTCATTCTTCAAACTGTCATTAAAGGGGAGAATCCCCGGAAACCCTACAGTGACCAGGCATTGACGAATATGCTCAAGGAAAAAGGGTATAACATTGCCAGACGTACGGTCAGTAAATACAGGGAAGCGATGGGCATCCCTGTCGCACGCCTGCGTAAGCAACTGAAATAACGAATAGTGGAAGTGGAAATGGAACACAACAGTATACACGCGACGACAGTTCTCGGGCTGATACGAAACGGAAAAGCGGTGCTCGGTGCCGACGGGCAGGTGACCGTCGGACAGACGGTCATGAAGCATCATTCGAGAAAAATCAGGAAGATGTACAGAGGCAGCGTCCTGGCCGGATTCGCCGGATCGGCGGCCGATGCCTTCACTCTTTCCGAAAAATTCGAGGCGAAACTCGAAGAGTACCACGGGAACTTCGAACGCGCTGCCGTGGAACTTGCCCGGGAATGGCGTACCGATAAATACCTGCATCGACTGGAGGCATTGCTGGCCGTCGTCAATGACGAAAAAGCCCTCATTATTTCAGGGAATGGCGACGTGATCGAGCCGGACGACGGTATTGTCGCCATCGGTTCCGGCGGAAGTTACGCCCTGGCGGCGGCCCGCATGCTCATGAGACACACCGAAATGGATGCACGCTCCATTGTCGAAGAGGCGCTCCTGGCTGCCGCGGATATCTGCGTGTACACAAACAATAACATCGTACTTGAGGAATTGTAAATACCCATGAAACAGGAATCCTATCAGATGCTTCAGGACTCTCTGACTCCGAAACGCATCGTCGACGAACTCGACAAGTATATCATCGGACAACACAATGCCAAGCGCTCTGTCGCGATAGCATTGCGGAATCGCTGGCGGCGGCGTCATGTCGATGACTACCTGCGGGACGAAATCATGCCAAACAATATTATTCTTATCGGGCCTACCGGTGTCGGTAAAACAGAGATCGCGCGGCGTTTGTCCAAACTCGCCGGCGCACCCTTTCTGAAGGTCGAGGCCTCGAAGTTCACGGAAGTCGGCTATGTCGGCCGTGATGTCGAATCCATGGTGAGGGATCTGATGGAAATTGCCATCAACCAGGTTCGGGAAGAGAAAACAGCCGAGGTGCAGGACCGCGCGACCCAGCTGGCAGAGGACCGGCTGCTCGATCTGATCTTCCCTCGCACACCGGCAAAGGAAGGCGAGGAAGATATGCAATCCCAGACAAGGGAAAAGCTCCGTGAACAACTTCGTGCCGGCAATCTCGATGAGCGTATCGTTGAAGTGGACATCACCGTGAATCCCGGATCAAATATGCAGATATTCGGTCCGATGGGACTCGAGGACATGGGTGTCGATATACAGAATCTGCTCAGTTCCATGATGCCAAAGCGCAGCAAAAAACGCAAAATGGCCATCAGTGAGGCACGAACCCTCTTGCAGCAGGAGGAAGCACAACGATTGATCGATACGGAAGCAGTCTCACGTACGGCACTCGACCGCGTGCAAGATTCTGGCATCATCTTTATTGATGAAATTGACAAAATCGCCGGATCCAAGAGCAGCAGCGGTAGCAGCATCGATGTGTCGCGTGAAGGTGTACAACGCGATCTGCTCCCCATCGTCGAAGGCAGCAGCGTAAATACCAAATATGGTGTCGTTCGTACCGACCACATCCTTTTTATTGCATCCGGAGCTTTTCATGTTTCAAAGCCGAGCGACCTGATTCCGGAATTGCAGGGACGTTTTCCCATACGCGTCGAGCTCGAAAGTTTAACGGAAGCGGATTTTGTCGCCATTCTCACAACACCAAAAAATGCACTGCTCAAGCAATACAGCGCCCTGCTGCAGACAGATGGATTGGAATTGAAGTTTGTCGATGACGGTATTCAGGAAATCGCCCGTATCGCTGCAGAAGTAAACGATCAGGTGGAAAATATTGGTGCACGTCGCCTGCATACCATCCTTACAACGCTGCTTGAGGAAATTCTCTTCGAAGTCCCGGATTTGATCAGGGAGAAAACAGTCACTGTAGACGCGAACATGGTTCAGGAGAAACTTGCAAGCATAGTAAAAGACAGGGACTTAAGTCAATATATTTTATGAGGATTCGATGAGCAACGTAGCACATGGAGAGAGGAGATGGGATGACACGCTGCTGCGTGCCTCCCTGATGCTTCTGCTGTTCGCCGGAGTACTCTGGCTGGGCGGAACCGTGTACAGAGCCGTAATCGCAAACGAGTTATTTATTTCCGGCACTCTTGAATACGATCCTGCAGTGCAACCTGCGCAGGAGCAGATGCTCTATCAACTGATTTTTGCAACGTCCCTGATTGTACTGATCTCCTATCTTGTCACGCTTGTTTCAACCATACTCGTCCTCTGGCGCATACCGCTGCGATTCAAGGATAACGGCTGGTTGATGATGGCTGCGATTCTGGTATTCGCCTTCGTCCCCGTCGAACTGTTTACCAGCTATCTCGATATCCATTTCATGTACATGTGGGATTGGACCAAGGATGCCATAGCGGAGAATGGACCAGGTGCATTTATTGAAATGCAGACAGAACTGCGTAAAACTCTTTCCCACCGCATTGGTGCTTTGGGGGGGCTGCCGGTCATGGCCTTATTATGTTATATGACGGCTGCCGTCGTTATTATTTGGCAACCGATGCGCAGGAGCTACGAAGCTGGCACGACGGATAATCTGGAGAACAACTGACCCATGTCTGGAATGGAAAAAGAAGCTCTGTTGGAGCAATTACGTGAGACCTGCGAACAACTCGGTTACAACATCCGCTATGAGAAAGGTGATTTCGATGGTGGTCATTGTATTCTCAAGGAACAGAGACTGTTGATCGTCAACAAAAAGTTCACGATAGAAAGAAAGATCAGTACCGTCGCACGCGCACTCGGGGAACTCGGAGTGGATGCGATTTTTGTTCGACCCGCAATTCGCGAACTCATTGAAGCAGAACGAGAAAAAGGTGATCGTTGATGCGTGTTTCTCTCCTCATACTTGGGTCGGGTACATCTCAGGGCGTACCGGCAATCGGCTGCACCTGTGATACATGCCACTCTGACGACTTGCGCGATCGCAGGCTTCGGCCATCAGCACTGTTTCTGGCCGGAGATAAAAAATTTCTGATCGACACATCCTCCGATTTCCGGCAGCAGATGCTGCGCAGCAGCACTCACCGCATCGATGCGGTGCTGTATACGCATCATCACTTCGATCATATCGGTGGACTCGACGACTTGCGTCAGTACAACTTCCTTCAGGGAGGGGCGATGCGGATATACGGCTTGCAGGAGACGCTCGATGAACTCCGCATCACGTTCCGCTACGCCTTCGGCTCTGCAATGCAGGAAGGGGGCGGACTCCCGAGTGCGGATCTTCATGTCGTCGACCAGGACTCGCCCCTCCAGATCGATGATGTCACTGTCACGCCCATCCCGGTCATGCATGGCAACATGCCGGTACTCGGGTATCGCATTGGTAATATTGCCTACCTTACCGACACCAACAATATTCCGGCTTCATCGTATGCACTGCTGAAGGATCTGGATGTACTGATTCTCGATGCCTTGCGACACACTCCGCATCCGACACATTTCACACTCGGGCAAGCTATCGAAACAGCACACAGAATCGGCGCGCGCAGAACATTCTTCACGCATATCGCACACAACATTCAGCATGAACGGGACAGCAGATTACTTCCGGAAACCATGGAATTTTCGTATGATGGTCTTTTGATCACTTCAGAGACACATCACAATGATTGAGGCCGTTGTTTTTGATCTCGACAATACGCTTGTGGACTTTATGCTCATGAAGCGTAAAGCGGTTACAGCCGGTATTCGCTCGATGATAGACGCAGGGCTCGGGTACACCTTTGCGGAAGTCGACACTGTCATCGACCGTGTATACAATGAGCAGGGAATCGAATACCAACGTGTATTCAACCATGTGCTGCAGGAACTCAATGACGATGTTGATCACAAGATCCTTGCCGCCGGTATCGTCGGATATCGCAAGGCTCGCGAAGCCAGCCTGGTCCCTTACCCTCATGTCCACATGACACTCTTCACACTGGCGCGTATGGGTCTCAAACTTGGCGTAGTCTCGGACGCACCGAAGCTCGAAGCCTGGCTCCGTATCTGTTCTCTGAACCTGCACCATATTTTCGATGCCGTCGTCACGTTCGAGGACACAGGTGAGCGCAAACCGAATCCGATTCCGTTTCAGCGTGTGCTCTCACTCATGGATATACGGCCCGATCACGCCATTATGGTCGGTGATTGGGAAGAACGGGATATTCATGGCGCCCGCAACATCGGGATGTCTACCGCCTTTGCGCGCTACGGCGATCTGTTCAATACGGGCGATTCGATAGCCGATTACGACCTGATGGATATCAGCGACCTGGTCGAGATTATTCGAAAGCTTCGTCAGGAGACTTCATGAGCGCTATCATCGGTATTGGAATAGATATTGAAGAAATCTGCCGTTTCGAATCCCTGACGGAAGAGTGGGGCCCGCGATTCCAAAGAAAAGTATATACGGATGCCGAAATCAACTACTGTGCAGGCAAAACCCGGCCCCCACAGCATTTCGCGGCGCGTTTCGCAGCGAAGGAAGCGTTTTCAAAAGCCATCGGGACCGGATGGAGAAACGGTTTTCGCTGGACCGATGTCGAAATCCGCAATGACGAAGCGGGGAAGCCTTCTTTCTTTCTTCATGGTGCGCTCAGTGATGAATTCGGGCATTGCAGCATTCATCTCTCGCTCTCGCACAGCAAGACCTGTGTTGCGGCAATGGTAGTGATTCAGGATCAACAGACATAGAGAACAATCTAATCGGAGAATGTATGGAACGCATGATGAAACTTACTCTATCGCTCTTTTCAGTAACGTTTATCGTTGCATTACTGGTGTTCGCCGGTTGTTCGAGTGATGATTCACCCACCGACCCGAATCCCGACCCGAATGATACAACGGGCAACAACGATACCAATACCGTGCAGATCGATGACAAGGTGCGTCCAATTGTTTTCGTCCATGGGACATTCGAAGCAGCCGATGTCTTTACGCAACTGACACAGCGCTTTGCCCTGAACGGCTACAACGAGGGACAACTTCTGGCCTTTGATCTCGAGGATTATTTCAGCGGCGCGGACATCGATATTGAGAAGATGGCGACACAAGTATCGGCACGCATCGACGAATTACTGAGTCAGAGTGCTGAGACCCGTATTGATATTGTAGCACACGGCAGCGGTGCAAACGTTGTGCAGCACTGGCTCGTCAATATGAACGGCACAGAGAAAGCAGCGCATGTGGTGTATGCGGGTGGAAGCTACGACCTGACGTTGACAGTCGAAGGCGATCTTACACCCGGCCCCTGCAAATACATGACGCTGCGCAGCAACGGTGCAGATGCCTTGCAGAACGGCAACACCGAATACGGGGTACTTGCCGGTGCGAGCAACGAGCAGTTCGCCGACCTCGACAACCTGGAGTTGCTTTCGCACCGTGATCCTTTTATCACAATGTTTACATTTCTCACCGGAGACGCACCCACCACCACCAGCATGCCGAATTCACGTATCGGAATGACCTATGAACTGAAAGGACGATTGATCGATTTCATAGACAATACTCCGCTTGCGGGGGCCATGGTGGTTCCTGTTAAAATTCGTACCCTGGCCAGCGGGGAAGTCCAGCGGCAGAGCAGTGGTTCGATACTCACCACAGATGCGGACGGGTATTTTTCCTTCAGTGATGAAGTCGGTCCCGAGCAGCATCTTGAACTTCTCGTCCGTTCAGCAGCGCAGACTCATTACGACATGCATATTTACAGACAGCCGTGGCGGGCAAACAGTCACACGGAGCGCCTCCGCATCCTTCCCCGATCCGCCGCAGGCAGTGATCTGCTGCGGAATTACACTTCCTCCATCCGGACCGGAAATTACTCTGTCATGCTGGTCATGAGTCAGAACCGGACGTTGCAGTACGGACGTGACGAAGCAACGGTCAGGCGATTTGATCCGGCGTTCGACCCCCTGGGCGAGATCAGTGTGCTCACTGCGGCAAACGCTCCGGTACCCGGCGCAGCAGGGCAGTACGGAAATACTTCGATACTCACACTGCTCGATTACGATCAGAACGGACAGGATGGCAGTGGACCGATCAATGCATCGGGGCTCAACAACATGGTGTTCAATTCCTACGATTGTTTTCTCAATGCCGAGACAACGGGTTATCAGACACAAATCGAAATCAATGGCAGGACGCTCGGTGTGAACAATTACAGATCGAGCGGAAGCAGCGGCAGTAACAACGCCGGCTTCAATCTTATACAATTTGAATATTAATTCACGAATGCAGACCCGTATAACCGAATTATTCGGTATTCGCTATCCGATCATTCAGGCCGGCATGGTCTGGGTCTCTGGATGGAAGCTCGCTTCCGCCGTTTCAGAAGCAGGAGGGCTCGGTCTGATCGGGGCAGGTTCGATGCAGCCGGACCTGCTGGCCGAACATATCGCCAAGGCACGCGAGGCTACGGATGCGCCACTTGGTGTCAACATCCCGTTGCTCCGCGGTGACGCAGAGCATCTGGTGCGGACGACGATCGGGGGCGGTGTGCGCATTGTATTCACGTCTGCCGGGCATCCCGGGAAATATCTCGGGATGCTCAAGGAAGCCGGTTGCATGGTCGCACATGTGGTCCCGTCAGTCAAGCATGCAGTCAAAGTCGAAGCCGCAGGTTGCGATGCGGTGGTGGCGGAGGGATTCGAGGCCGGGGGACACAACGGGTATGAAGAAACTACGACCATGTCCCTGATTCCACTTGTCGCTGATGCCGTCCGCATCCCTGTCATCGCAGCGGGCGGTATAGCAGACGGCAGGCAGATGTGTGCCGCCCTCGCTCTTGGTGCTGATGCAGTGCAGGTCGGTACGCGCTTTGCCGCGACGAAGGAATCTTCGGCACACTCCGTCTTCAAACAGGCAATTGTCGAAAGCGGTGACGGCGCCACAGTGCTGACGATGAAGAAAGTCGCTCCTGTGCGACTTATTCGAACAGCATTTGCCCTGCGTGTTCTCGATGCTGAAGCGCGGGGAGCTGGGAAAGAGGAATTGCTTGCGCTTCTGGGACGGAAACGTGAAATGCGCGGCATGTTTGAAGGCGATATGGAAGAGGGAGAATTCGAAGCAGGACAGAGTGTTGCGCTGGTCGGTGATGTACGTTCCGCAGCCGACGTATTGCACACGATGCTGCGGGAATGCAGAGAGACAATCACGCGATTGCCGAAAGCGCTTGAGCACTGATTTTCGCCTTGCATATCGGTTGAAAATAGACGTAGATTTTGTCATTCCATCATTCTGAGGAAACGGGTCCATGTCCCTACGATTTCGAACCATCACTGTCTGTCTGTTCTTCATGCTTCCCGCGATGAGCACAATCGCACAGGAGCAGAGCGCGTACGACTTCCTCCGTATTCCCATGAACGCCCGTGCGGCTGCTTTGGGCAACACTTTCCTGACCATGCGGAATGATGTCTCCGTACTGTTTTCCAATCCCGGCGCACTCAGTACTCTTGAAGCGCCATCCGCTTCCGTCGGTTTTCTGAAGCATCTGATGGATGTCAATGCGGGATATCTTGTTTACGGCCAGCAATATGACGACATCGGATGGTTCTCTGCGGGTATCGTGTATCTCGATTACGGTTCCTTTGAAGAAACCGACATATTCGGTGACCGGACCGGACAGCAGTTCGGCGCTGCGGATCTGTCCCTCAATCTTGGTTACGGCAATGTACTCGGAAGTCTCCATTACGGTGTCGCAGTAAAACTGGTTCATTCGTATATAGAAGATTACAGCTCTACGGCCACAGCATTGGATGCCGGGATATCGTATTATTTTTCTGATGAGGAAATCATACTCGCGGCGGGGTTCCAGAACCTTGGAACACAGATCAGCAGCTTTGCGGGTATAGATGAGTCCCTGCCGTTCGACCTCAGACTCGGTGTGGCCAAGAAGCTGGAACATCTGCCGCTGAATCTCATGCTGAACTTTCATAAGCTGAACGAAACTTCAGACGGTTTCTTCGACCGTTTTACGAACTACTCCGTGGGTGGAGAATTTGATTTGAGCGATGTACTCAAGGCCCGGATCGGATATTACAACGAAATGCGGCGCGAGCTGAAAATCGGCAACAGCGCCAAACTTGCCGGGTTCTCCGGTGGTTTCGGGTTGCTCGTTGGGGGATATACATTGGACTACGCCTACAATTCCCTCGGTGAAATCGGGGCAATGCACCGTTTTTCACTCAGCACGATGTTCTGAGCAGCCGATGGCCCCACCCTCGGACGACAGAGCGCCGAAGCCTGCGAAGCAATTCCTCCGAAACGATATTCGCGCGTTTGTCAATGAAGTACGTCGCGTACCTCGTGATGTCATCATTGTGTTTCTCACTGTTGCAGTCGTCGGGATTCTCTCTCATCATTACGGCAGCAAGCGGTTCTTTTACGAGCAGTGGTATGCAGTACTGGGCGCCGATCGACTCTACGATCTGTATCAATATCTGTACTGGTTCGCGAGTGAATTCGTACTCTATTTCCTGCTGCTTCTCGTGGTTATACTTCTGCTGCATCGCAGACCGTTGCGGGATTTCGGTTTCGGGGCAGGGGACTGGCGCTTCGGTCTCCGGATCTCATTGTTGTTTTACCTGGTGATGCTGCCCATACTGTGGTATGTCAGTGCGATGCCTGCATTTCAACAGGTGTATCCGCATGCACAGATCGTGCGCGGTGACTGGACGCTCTTCCTGATATACGAAGGCGCATTCATTCTGT
>JAGTUW010000321.1 GCA_018224345.1 Bacteroidota bacterium | reverse complement strand
GGAAGGCAATGGATTCATTCTGTGGAACGACGGCGAGTGTGCGTGCGAGCGTGCGGGGCGCGATTCCTGTGACGCTCGTCCCGGCGATCCGTACCGTTCCCCGGGACGGATGCTGCAGTCCTGTCAGCAGACGAAGCATCGTGGTTTTTCCCGCACCGTTCGGACCGATCACACCGAGGAAGCTGCCCGGCTCGAAGACAAAGGACAGATCGCGCAGCACCGGGATATCACCGTAGGCGAAGTGCACTTGATCGAATTCAATAGGCGGAGGTGTGTCGAATTGCATGAAGTTGTCTGTCGATAGTGTCCGGGAAGGCGACGGCAGTCGCTGGCTGCAGCTTCGCTGTTCTCCAATACGTGATCTTTGGCGATATTATCATTTCAGCAGGAATCCGGTTTCCCTGCTCCACAGCAGGAGGTCGAGTTCGTCGACCGGAATACCGAGGATATCTGCAAGATGCTCAAATGCCTCCTCAATTTCCAGATAGCGTCGCTGCGAAATACTCTTCGGCCATGCAGAAAGTATTCCGAGTCGCACGAGATTCCGGAGAATATGCCGGTCGACGATAGTCACTCTGGTTCTGCCGATATTCCGCAGAAAATGGCTGGCTTCCTTCATGCCGATCCCGCGGATATCGGCGGCAAAGATATTTCTCAGCTTTCTGTCTTCGATGTCCTCGGTCAGCATCGCTGCGATGGAAGGATAGGCGTCGCGTGCCTCCAGCAGACGTTTTGCCTTGGTGTTGTGAAAGCGCACATATCCGCCTTTCCACGAGCGCAGCAGCGGCGCCGGATCGAAAGGACGGTCGAGAAAGCGCCTGCGTTCGAGTTCCAGGGCCACTTCGTTGCATTGCAGCGCACTGGACTGCGGTGTCATCAGACAATAGCATAATTCATAGAAATAGCGCTCGGGAGGGACGGCCCGATACTCATCGAGCTTGCGCTTCAACGCGCCGGCTTGCGACGCATACGTCCCGCGCAACTCCTCACGGTGCTCCCTGCTGATGTTTACTTTCTCATGCATGTAATAATAACTCCGGGTGATACCGCTTCCGTAGCATACAAGTCGGGTGCGCTGTTGCGCGGGTCATTCTGCGAGGCAGACACGCAGCTCGTTGAGTGCAGTGCCTGAAGCGCTGATGCCGGGCGAGCGCTCATGGATATCGATCATGCCGTCCTTGCGCAGCGAGTCGAGAATATCGAACAGCCGCATCCGTTGTTCCTGCCCCGAGTCGGGGAAGAGCAGCCGGTGGAGTTCCGCTGCTGTCGCACAGTGTCCGGGTTGTTTCCGCAGGAATTCGATCAGACGTCCTCTGTACAGTCTTCGCGGGGTTTCCCTGACCGTCTGTGTGTTGCGGTCCGGGGTGGGGAGGAGGCGATGCGCGGAGGGACACAGACGCGAGAAGGGACACGCGGAGCAGGCAGGTCGCGTTGCGGTGCATATCATGGCGCCGAGATCCATCAGGGCCTGGTTCCAGGCGAAATATGCCCGTGGAGGAAGCAGTGAAGCCGCAAGTTTCCATGTCACTGTTTCCGGCAGCACGGCATTCTCACGCTGCATACCGCTGGCAAGTCTGGAAAGCACGCGGCGGATATTGACCTCGACCATCGGGAGCCGCTTTCCATAGGCGAAGCAGACAACGGCATGCGCGGTATAGCGGCCGATACCCGGCAGTGCCAGCAATGCGTCTGTATCGTTCGGAATGATACCATTGTGTCTGGAACAGATGAGCGAGGCGGCCGCATGCAGATGCAGTGCGCGTCTGTTGTAGCCCATACCTGACCATGCGAGCAGCACTTCCCGTTTCGATGCCGCAGCGAGCGTATCGATAGAAGGGAAGCGTTGCAGCCAGTGCGGGAGATGTTCCGTCACGCGCGCGACCTGTGTCTGCTGCAGCATGATCTCGCTTACCAGGATTGTATATGGATCGTTGTCCTGACGCCACGGTAATGGCCGGCCGTTCCTTCGATACCATCCGAGCAGCAGGCGATGGAGTATCGATGCCTGTGCCGTCAAAGCTGCATGAACATCTCCGGATTGTCCGGCATCAGGCCTTCTGCTCTTATCCGCATGACGCATGTCTGTTGCCCCGGAGTACTTCTCCTCCCCCTGATTGCATGTTGAGGCGAGCACCGTCCCGGCACGCTCGTTGCCGGACAGGGGGGAAGGCAGTGTGGGAGGTACACATCCGTATTCCGGTTGCAGTATGAGTTATGCCCGCTGCCTTGCAATGTGTGGAAGGGGGAGGGGGGAGCGCATTCTTTTCCGGACCGGTGGTCATGAGAGATAGGGAAGAATCGGCAGAGAGCCTTCGAGAATTTCATAGGATGTGATCTCGCTGAGGGAGACCCATTTGATGTTCTCAAAGACTTTGTTCCGGATGATACCTGTGTATTCAGTCACCAGGAAGAAGGTAATCAGGAAATTCCCGCCATCGCTGTACGAGGTCTGAATCGTCTTGAGTTCTTTCGGCCGAACAGGTTCGATATCGAGTTCTTCCCAGAGCTCGCGCTCCAGGCATTCACGAAGGGGTTCTCCCGGAAGAGTCTTTCCACCGGGAAATTCCCATTTCAAACCATAGCGATGGTTGATGCCTCGCTGGCAGATAAGGAATTTGTCACCGTCCTTGATCACGGCAGCAGCAACTCGCACCAGTTCATCGTGTTCGTCATACATGGTTGCACCTCTGAAGCTTGAAACGCGCGGATTCTCGGGAGCACTGCCCGGGTCAGTGGTCATTCCCTTCAAGCACTCTCGATTGCGGGCAATATACGAAAACGTCGGGACACAATAAAAGCGTTTTGCTCAACTTGCTCCGAAAAATCGTGTATCCGAAAAAAAAAATGGTTGTTTTCTCTCCGTTGCTCTTTCTTTTCTCGTCATGAATTCCTATCTTCTGGTCGATCCACCGTTAATCCACATATTTTCGCACCTCAAAACAAGGAAGGACGTATGCCCATACTCCAGGAAACACTTGCCGGGATTTATGCTCCCCAGCGTGACGAAATTCGTCAGATGATCAAGGAACACGGAGACACCGTGGTTTCGCAGGTCACTGTAAAGCAGGTTTATGGCGGTATGCGCGGCGTGAAGGGTCTGGTTTGTGACACTTCCGTCGTGCCGCCGGAAAAAGGTCTCATCATCCGCGGTATCGAGCTCAAGGAACTGACGGACAAACTTCCGGAAGAAATTTTCTATCTCCTGCTTGCAGGGACATTACCGAATCCCGAGGAACTCGCCGATCTCCAGGCACAATTCAAGAAGCACATGCAGGTTCCCGCCTATGTCTGGGATGTGCTCAGCGCCATGCCTGCGAATTCACACCCGATGGCCATGTTCAACACCGCCATTCTCGTCATGCAGAAGGAATCGGTGTTCGCCAGACGCTACAACGAAGGTATGACAAAGGATCAGTACTGGGAGGCCACGCTGGAGGATGCTCTTTCCATCGTCGCCAAACTTCCGACGATCGCGGCATGGATTTACCGCAAGCGTTTCGGCAAAGGTGACCCCATCGCGGTGAACCCCGATCTCGACTGGGCAGAGAATTATGTGCACATGCTCGGCCTCGGTGACCCGGACGGCGATTTCACCAAGCTCATGCGCCTGTATCTCGTACTGCACAGCGATCATGAGGGTGGCAATGTCAGCGCCTTCTCCGCCGCGACGGTCAACAGCGCACTTTCGGATCTGTATTATGCGTTATCGGCAGGACTCAATGGTCTCGCCGGTCCGTTGCACGGTCTTGCCAACCAGGAATGCCTGAAATGGGTGATCGAAGTCAATAAGAAATTTGGCGGATCGCCGTCGAAGGAAGAACTCGAGAAGTTTTCCTGGGATACGCTCAATTCCGGCAAGGTGATTCCCGGGTATGGACATGCCGTGCTGCGTATCACCGATCCGCGTTTCGACGCTTTCCTCGCGTTCGGTAAACAATACTGCGCGGGAGACCCTGTGTTCGATACTGTCGCCAAGGTATTCGATGTCGTCCCGGGCGTCCTGCGTCAGATACAGAAAATCGCCGATCCCTGGCCCAATGTGGATGCGGGCTCCGGTGCGCTGCTGTATCACTACGGAATGACGGAGTTTGACTATTACACCGTGCTCTTCTCGGTCAGCCGTGCGCTCGGTATTACATCACAGGCCGTCGTCGCACGCGCTTACGGGCTCCCGATTACGCGTCCGAAATCCGTACCGACAGACTGGATCAAGGCGCAGGTCAACAAGTAACGCAGACATTGCGGGTGCATCCTCATCGATGCATCCGCATCCCTGCCGGAAATACAGACACATACACGTCGCACCGCCACGTCATCACTGCTGCGCCGCTCAGTGGAGCGACAGAAGTTCACACGCGGAGGTTTTGTCCCGTGACAGGCCTCCGCGTGCCGTATTTCCCGGTGAAAGTGCTATTTTTCAGTTCCTGTATTCATCAACATCCATACGAACATCACAATGCAAATAGGTCTGGTCGGACTCCCCTTCAGCGGAAAAAGCACTCTCTTTCAAACAATGACGCGGACGCATCTCGACGAGGCCACGCTGGCTCGTCAGCAGACGAACATGGCGACGGTCAAGATTCCCGACCCGCGTGTCGACAAGCTCGCTGAGTATTTCAATCCGAAGAAGCGCGTGTACACCTCGATTGAATTCGTCGATGTCGTGGGACTGAAAAAGGGTGATCATACGTCCACGCAGTTTACCGGTGCCTTTCTCGGCGGTGTCAAAACCAACGACGCAATCATGCATGTGGTGCGGGCCTTCGATGATCCGTTGTACCCGCATCCCGAGGGCAGCGTGGATCCCGCGCGTGACATTGCAATTCTCGAAACCGAATTCCTGCTCAGCGATCTGGCCATGGTAGAAAACCGTATCGGTAAACTGCGCAAGGAAGTGCTGAAAATGCAGGACGAGAAACTCAAACGCGAACTCGGTCTGCTCGAACTGTTTCAGAAAACTCTGGAGAATGAACAGCCCCTGCGAACACTCACACTCGACTCACGGGATGCACTGCTCATCAAGGGATATCAGTTCCTCACACTCAAACCGCAGCTGGTCGTACTCAATCTCGAGGATGACGCGGCGGGGGATCGCGATCGCCTTGTCAGCGAACTGCAGGAGCAGTTTCGTGATGCAGGCATCGCCGTCGATGCCTTCTTCGGAAAGATCGAAATGGAACTGGCGCAGATGGAGGATGAGGATGCCGCTGAATTCATGAAGGACTATGGCATAGAGGAATCCGCGCTGACCCGCATCATCCGTGCGGCCTATGATATGCTGGGACTGATCTCCTTTCTCACCTTCGGTGAGGACGAATGCCGCGCTTGGACCATTCGGCAGGATACCACCGCGCACGAAGCTGCCGGGACGATCCACACAGATCTGATGAATCGCTTCATCCGCGCCGAAGTCGTGCACTATGACGATTTCATCGAACACGGATCCATTCAGGCCTGCAAGGAGACGGGACATTGGCGCCTGGAAGGAAAGGACTATATAGTAAAAGATGGTGATATGGTTATCATCCGTCATGGCTAGCAGGGCCATGCCACACTCCCGACTTCGCCATCGCAGCACCCCGGCGTTGGAGATACACATCCTGATACAGCTGGCGTCGCTCATCATCCGGGCGCCGCAGCAGCAGAGCGGGAGGGTGACCGTCCGTCAGGACGGAACCCTCGCCGCTCTCCTGAAGTCTCTCTGCGCTTGCGTGCCGCAGGCAGCTTCCCGAGGCTTATCGCAACAG
>JAGTUW010000320.1 GCA_018224345.1 Bacteroidota bacterium | reverse complement strand
TCGATAAAAATAGGAGATGTATCCGTCATTGTCAAGACAAATCGTGGAAATTCGGACAATCCTTTAGTCGAGGAAAATATCTCTGTGAGCTCTGTGAACTCTGTGGTGCAATTCATTCCTCTCATTTCCCACTTTTAACTTTTCACTCTTAACTTTTAACTCTCTTCAAGGTCTTCTTGCCCTTCTTGCCCGTCGCTTGCCCCGTCGTAGCGCAGCGAAGACGGGATGGTTTCTCACATTCTGCCCCCCACTGCCGTCGCGGATGGGGATGTCAAACGGACCGCATGAATTTCTGCATTTTCTGCTGTGCCCGGAAGCGTAAATTTGCGGAACAGGGACTCACAGTCCACAAATATCAATGGATATACGAATGTCATAGGGAGACGTCCATGTCCAGCACACTACGGCGGGATACCCGCCATCGGGAAACCGCGGATGATGTCCGCGAACTCCATTCCTTTCTCACCTGTCGATTGACACAACAGCTTCCCTGTTCCGCCCGTGAGCAAGGCATGACCTGGCGCAATGACTACTGCGACAGGCCACATGCATACCGAAAACCGGAAACGTCGGGATGGCGCAACGGTCTTCCCACGGATACTGTATCGGGTAATCTTTCAGCACTGTTTGCGGCGCCGGAGAAACCTCGCTTCGAAGAGGGCTTCCTGGCGGAATTGTTTGCCCTGCGGGAAATCGTCTTCGGCTCCTCACCCCCCGCACCAGGGTTGCTGCGCCACCCGCACATCGCGGATACGGCGCAACGCGCCCTGCTCGCTCTCGACGGCGTGCTCTGTCGCATTGACGCCTTCGTCATCCTTCCCACGCATGTACACGTACTGTTCATGCAACGAAGCGGTCTGCGCGGTGGACCGGTACCGGCACAGGTCGCCGAGGCCTTCAAGGCAACAGTGCTGCAGGAGGCCACGCGCCTGCTCCCGCGTCACGGTGCGTTCTGGGAACGGAACGATTTCCATCGCTATCTGACTGAAGAGGCCTCCCTGCGTGACGCCGTGCGCTTCATCCGCGATGCACCCGTCCGTGGCGGACTGGTCGAAACACCGTTTGAATGGGAGTGGCTGTATATCAGGCCTGCGCTCCGTTAGTACAGCAAGCGGCGTCGCTCTGCGCAAGAACGGCATGGATGGAAGGTGCCCGGCCCCGCTTTCGCTGCCGAGTGTGCGCAGAGCGCCATCGGCAGGGCTTCGGCAGGAATGCCGACGAGATCAGGAAGCGGACGCACGAGGGCGATAAGTATATACGGTCAACGGCCTGCGATGCTGATTCATCGCACGCCGTTGACACTTGTACTACTGCTGCTTCCCGGGGGAAACGTTATTTGATCAGATGCATGTTCACGGCGGTGCTTTGACCGAATGCCGAGAATCTGCAGATGTACACCCCGCTTCGTAATTGACCACCGTCGAAGGTGACCGTGTGTCTTCCGGCTCGCATGTGTCCATCATGCAATGTGCTTACGAGGCGACCCAACATGTCGAACACCTCGATGCGTACAGCGCCGTCCGCCGACAATTCGTAGGGAATGACAGTCGCAGGATTGAAGGGATTCGGGAAGTTCTGCCAGACACGCAGGTTGCCCGGCGCTGGCGGTATGCTCACAGCGGTCTTCTCGAATTGTTCGAACCACGGCGTGAGAACATAGACCGGTTCGAAGCCGCATCCGCTTGTCGTATCGATCGGGTTGATGCAGAAATACACCGTATTTCCGGTAATCGATGCGAGGTCAATACGGTCTTCGACATATACCGCAGAATCGATGTTGAAAGCGGCAAAATTCAATTCCTCAGCATACAGCACTGCGTCATTGGTTGCGTCACGGAATTCGATTGCCATGCGGAAATCCGTCCCGAAATCATCCACGTTCCGCGCGAACAGTTCCGTTCCGAATATCACCTGCCCACCACTCTGCGGCACCTCGAATTCTTCGCTCCGTATCCAGTGTTTCAGATCGGCCCACCAGTAGAACGGCAGCGTATCGCGGGTCATCGCCCAGGCCAGGGAAGAAACGGAACCTTCGATATCCATAAACCGGGGAGAAGCAACACCGTAGGAGATGTGCGCACTGTCATTGACGGAAAAGGCGAGCTGACGCATATCATCAACACTGAGCGCCTCCGCAGCTTTCCGCACGCCCGCTGTCGAAGAGCCTATGGCATGAAGGATGTCACGGCCCATGACCGCGCTGTTCTGATTCGCCGGCGATTGGATGTGCCCGGGTGATGTGAAAGCGGTAAGCGCATGACCGGCATAATTTCCGGCAATCTGGGGGTACACACCATCAGATGTGAGATTCCATGTCACCGATGTCGGTGCGTAAATCGGGAACGTGTTCGCCTTGTAATTGGCGACACTGTACATATGATTCTGAAGTGAGTAATTCGCCGCGACAGCCAGATCCCCTGTCGATGATGCAACCTCGTCAATGCTCGGCGCCATGATGACACTGCTCTGGGAAAGATAACTATGCACCTGTGTGACATAAGGGAATGCAGGTGTCGAATATGGCCAAGATCCGGTTTTGACAATTACTCTGTTGTAATTTCGGTACCAGGGCCTCCCATATCCGGTCAGGATCGCACTGATCGCATAATACGATCTGTTCGCTATCGATATCGGCTGTGTGGAAAGCGTCGTCGGTACGGGGAAACCTGACGAGACGCCATTCATTTCATACGTCACGTTGGGTTGTCCGCCTATGATACACATACCGGGTGCTGTGTTATCACGTATGGGATGACTGCCTGAAACATAGATCGGATCCGCGTCATGTATGCGGTATACCGAAGCGCTCCTGCTGATTTTCAGTCCTTTGTATCGCAGCACTTCGCGCGGTCGTTCGCTCCATGCCACACCTCCTTCGATTCCATTGATCAGATCGTACGTAGTGAATACTACTGTTGGAAATTTCGGTGTACGGATCTGAGGGACGGTTTCAAGAACAAGTGCGTCGAAGGTCTCACTCTGCGGCGCCGATGTGCCCTGCACTCTCTCTCCGACGAGCACAGCCCCGTCAAGATACACCGAGTACAGCAGATCCTGCCCCTGTGTCCAGATCAGGACGGTAAAATATCTTCCGTCGAACAAGCGCACATTCAGAGTCGGGTGTGTCAGCATTGGAGATGTGATATCGATTTCATCGACGAATGTCCAGGCTGTCGGCCGTTCAGTAACATATCGCTGGGCAAGCACCAGCTTGTCGGCTGTTTCATCGATCCATGCAACCGAGAGCAGGCAAGGCTTGTCGGCATCGTATTTGCTCACATCGATGACGGGATGCACGGCATGATGATTGTACGTGCTGAGCAACACTTCTCCCTCCCATGACACGCCATCGTCCTCGGACCAGGTGTAAAATATTTTTCCATCGCTCTCGTACACCTGGTGGAAGCGCCGCTCCGGATATGCGAGTCGCTCCATCACAATTTTCCGTTGGCTGTTGATGGCTGTCGGCTCGATTTCGCTTGAAGAATGCCGGTGACGCTTGTAAAACCCGAAAAGCTCTGAATCGTCTTCTCTGAATTCGATATCCACGTTGTACTCCGCATCGCGCTGCCACAGCCCTCCGTTATCATTCCAGTAGTCGTCCTGGTCCTCCGGCGCCAATTGGACATCCCCTGCCTCTCTCGCGTATGCGCCGATGAAGACCCAGTCGTCGCCCGTCAAGGGAGCGCCGGCGGGAGTCTCGTAATCACCCTGGAGAAAGGAGTGGAATTTGAGGGAGTAGAAGGGTTTGTTTTGCACTATCTCTTTTTTAAGAAACACGGCTGCGTCCTGTTCGCCATACGCGCCGGTGGGGATATGGGGCGAGGCAAAGGATTCGACGTCTCCGGGTTGCTCCTGATTTGCGTTTACATACCAGGGATCGCGAAAACGCATGAAGCCCTCGTCGGTGAATTCCTCGAAATTGTTGAACAATGTGGTTTTCCGGGCCTCCGTAAAATCGGCGGTTTTCTGTATCTGTTGCTGGCCCGAGGGGATATCAAACAGATGTTCCAGCAGATACTGTTGGGGATTACCATCCCATTCATGATGCTTCACCAGCACGCCAGACTGCTCGAAGCGATCGGCATCAGTGGTCACCCGGAAGAGATGCGTGGGTTCAAGGGGTACTGTTACTCCGGACAGCTCATTTTGGAATAGCCATTGTGAATCCGACAGATCATAAAGGGATAAGGTCCCAAGCGTGACCGGCGTTCCGTTCGCTGCATTCTCAAACGTCGCACTCACGGTCTGTGCCGTTAAAATGCAAGGGTACAGTAACACCATGCAGAAAGCAATGCATACAGATTTCATTCGAAACCTCCTTGTGATGGATACTATTAGAAAGTGACAGAAAACGATGGTCAGGTCCTTGTACCGATCAGCAGCACGGCGCGAGGCAGACCATTGACAAATCCTCCTCCGACGATAAACACCTTTCGTTCTGTTACTGCAACATCAAGGAATCTGACATAACGGAAGGCACGCATCAGGTCCATAT
>JAGTUW010000319.1 GCA_018224345.1 Bacteroidota bacterium | reverse complement strand
TCCCCTCATTCCCCTCATTCCCCTCATTCCCCTCCTTCCCCTCATTTCCCTCATTCCCCTCATTCCCCTCATTTCCCTCATCTCCCTCTTTTCCCTCTTTTCCCTCATCCCCCTCTTCTCCCTCTTCTCCCTCTTCTCCCTCTTCTTCCATCATGAAAATCACGGAGCCGACTTCCGCCGTGCCGCCTTCCTCGACATTGATTTTGCTGATTTTTCCTGCGACGGGAGACGGGACGTCAAAGGAGGCCTTTTCCGTCTCCAGTTCGAGGAGTGGTTGATCGACTTCGACGGTGTCACCGACGGCGACCAGCACTTTGACGACATCACCGGCGGTGATATTTTCGCCCAGTTCGGGCAGTTTGACTTCGCTAGCCATGACAGTCCTTTTTTATGAGATCATCGGATTTATTTTTTCAGGGTCGATATCGAGATCCTTCATCGCATCGGCGACGACTTGCGGCTCGATCATTTCTTTGTTACGCAGATGCGAGAGTACACCGAGGGTGATAAAGCGGGCATCGACTTCGAAGAAATCACGCAATTGCGCCCGTCCTTCGCTGCGACCGAAGCCGTCGGTGCCGAGAGAAATCAGGCCTCCCGGTGTCCAGCGGCAGATGGTGTCGGGCAGGGCCTTGACATAATCGGTTGCGGCGACAATGGCGCCTTTCGCATCGGCGAGTTTCTGTGTGACATACGGAACCCGCGGTGTTTCCGTCGGATGCATGCGATTCCAGCGTTCGACTTCCAGGCCGTCATTATGCAATTGCTTGTAGCTCGTCGCGCTCCAGACATTGGTGGCGACACCGTAATTCTCTTCGAGTATCTTTTTCGCTTTCACTGCCTCATTGAGAATGCTGCCGTTGGCCATGATATCGGCATGCAGCTTCGCCTTGTTCAATTCCGCCTTGCGCAGCAGATACAACCCCTTGAGAATCTCCTCCTTCACGTCATCGCCCTCGGGGAGCGCTGGCTGGGGATAGTTTTCATTGCCGATGGTAAGATAATAGAATACATTCTCCCCTTCCTCGTACATACGCCGCATGCCCTCGCGCAGAATCACCGCAATTTCATAGGCGTACGCGGGGTCATACGTGACGAGATTCGGTACGGGATAGGCAAGCAGATGGCTGTTGCCATCCTGATGCTGCAAGCCCTCACCCGCAAGCGTTGTGCGTCCCGCCGTGCCACCGACCAGGAAGCCGCGTGCCTGCATGTCGGCGGCCGCCCAGATCAGGTCACCGATACGCTGAAAACCGAACATGGAATAGAAAATAAAAAACGGAATCATCGGGATGCCGTGTGTGGCATAGGATGTGCCCGCCGCGATGAAACTGGACATCGACCCCGCCTCGGTAATGCCCTCTTCCAGTATTTGACCGTCACTGGCTTCCTTGTAGTACAGCAGACTGGCCGAATCCACCGGGTCGTACAACTGTCCGACATGTGAGTAAATCCCGACCTGGCGGAACAAGGCCTCCATGCCGAAGGTGCGTGCCTCGTCCGGAACGATAGGAACGACATACTTGCCTATCTCCTTGTCCTTGAGAAGCAGGGTCAGCATGCGTACAAAGGCCATGGTGGTGGAGACTTCCCTGTCTTCGGTCCCGTCATAGAATTCCCGGAACATCTCCTCATCCGGGGTTTTCAGTTTCGGCGCATCGATGCGACGTTCCGGTACAAAGCCACCGAGCGCCTTGCGGCGTTCGTGCAGGTATTTCATTTCCGCACTGTCCTCATCCGGCTTGTAGAACGGGGCCTCCGCGACATCATCATCCGAAAAGGGGATATTGAAGCGCGTACGGAATTCCTTGAGTTCCTCTTCATTGAGTTTTTTCTGCTGATGCGTGATGTTCTTGCCTTCTCCGGCTTCGCCCAGACCGTAGCCCTTGATCGTGCGTGCGAGTATGACGGTGGGGGCGTCCGGACTCTCCGTTGCCGCCCTGAATGCCGCAAACACTTTCTCCGGGGCGTGTCCGCCGAGCCGCAGGCGCTGCAGGCGCTCGTCGCTGTAATGCTCGACGAGTTTGAGCAGCCGTTCGTCGGTACCGAAGAAATGCTTTCGTATATAGTCACCCGATTCCACGGCGTATTTCTGCCTGTCGCCGTCGGTGACCTCGGTCATGCGGCGTATCAGCACGCCGTCGGTATCCTTTTCGAGCAGAGCATCCCAGTCACTGCCCCAGATCACTTTGATGACATTCCAGCCCGCACCGCGGAAGCTGCGCTCGAGTTCCTGTATGATATTGCCGTTGCCACGCACCGGACCATCGAGCCGCTGCAGATTGGCGTTGATGACGAAGATCAGGTTCTTGAGTTTCGCGCGGGCAGCCAGAGAGATCGCACCGAGGGTTTCCGGTTCGTCCGTTTCTCCGTCGCCGATGAAGGCCCATACTTTCTCTCCGCGATCGGGTTTGAGCCCGCGATCCTCGAGATATCGGTTGAAACGTGCCTGATAGATGGCCATGATCGGCCCCAACCCCATCGATACAGTCGGAAACTCCCAGAAGCCCGGCATCAGCCAGGGATGGGGATAGGAAGAAAGACCGCCCCCCGGGGCCAGTTCGCGCCGGAAATTCTGCAATTGCTGCTCGTTGAGGCGTCCTTCCAAAAATGCGCGGGCATACATCCCCGGTGCCGCATGTCCCTGGAAGAAAATCTGATCCCCACTGAAGCCATCTTCACCGCGGGCCTTGAAGAAATGGTTGAACGCGACTTCATACAATGTTGCCGCCGAGGCATACGTGGATATATGTCCACCGATACCCGCTTCGTTGCGGTTCGCGCGCACGACCATGGCCATGGCATTCCACCGGATCAGACTTTTGATGCGACGCTCCAGTGTCCGGCTGCCGGGGTAAGACGGCTGTTCATCAGCGGGAATAGTATTTATGTAGGGAGTATTGGCGGAAAACGGCATGCGTACGCCATTTTTGTATGCGTAAAGCTGGATGTCCTGCAGGAGTCGTTGTACACGTTCCCCGCCACTCTGGGAGAATACGGCATCCAGCGAGGCGATCCACTCTTCTGTTTCCATCGCCTCGAATTGCTTGCGTTCCTGTTCAGTCATGAGAGTCCTTCAATAATGTGCTGTTTTTCAAGTAACGGCTCACAGTAAAACAAAGAACGGACAAGTGTAGTTCACCGCTGCGGACAGGGAATTCGTTACTGTGAATGCACGGAAAATTCAGAGCAATCCCGTCGCATTCCGCAGGTGACAGCGGGCATATCCCGGGGGAAGTCCACGATGCCTGCAGGCAAGGCGGCGTGTCCCGGCATATCGCTGCATCAATGCGTACCGTTGCATCAATGCGTACCGTTGCATCAATGCGTACCGTTGCGTCATGCAAGGACACATACCGGAGTCACTACCGGGTAGTACCGTCGGCAGCAGGAATGGCATAGGGTATGGGATCCGCGATACCTGCACGCCGGAAACCGCCGAGACGGAGCACGCAGGATTCGCACACCCCGCAGGCACGGTCTTCGTTTTTGTAGCAGCTCCAGCTCAGATGCAGCGGTGCGCCGAGTTCAAGACCGCGACGTACGATTTCATCCTTGCGCAGATGGATCAGCGGCGTATGTATATGCAGCGGGGTTTCATATTTCGTGCCCGTTTCTATCACACGCTGAAACGCGGTGTAAAAGGATTCCCGGCAATCAGGATAGCCCGAGGAGTCCTCCTCCACCGCGCCAATAAAGATGACGCCGGCGCCGATCACCTCGGCCCAGCTCACGGCGATACTGAGCATGTTGGCGTTGCGGAACGGAACATAGGTGTCGGGAATGCCTCTGCCCGCTTCCGCCGCATCAGGCACGTCGAGACGACGGTCGGTGAGCGAGCTGCCACCGATGCGTGCAAGATGCTCTATGGA
>JAGTUW010000318.1 GCA_018224345.1 Bacteroidota bacterium | reverse complement strand
CTTCTGCTTCCGATCATGGTCACACCGGGACTCGATTACCGGCAATCTCTCGAATTGTCCCTACGGGTCCAGTACGACAGAACACTGTTGCGCTATATCGGCATCGACGTCAAAGGGACGATAACGGAGCAATTGGAAGTAGCGGTTGACCGAAAAGAAGGGGAACTGCATATCACTTCACCGCCGGGAATCCCGGCAGACACCGACGGGGTGTTGCTTTTTCTTTTGTTCTCTGCAGTCGACACAAAGTCTGCTCTCCCTGCCATGATCAAACTTTCAGAGGTCTCGGTAAAGCAGTCCGCCCTCTTCGGTGACGGATTCGATTGTCTGCCGGAAGTGTCACTCCATGGCGGACGTGTCTTTATCGACGGTCTCTGCGATCCACTGCTGCGATTGCGACCGCAGTTATCGCTTGAAGCGAACCGCCCGAACCCCATTTCGATGACGGATCAGCAGACATTGATCACGTACACGATCACCGGTCGGGCCCCGATACGCCTTGAGATACATGATCAGTTCGGCCGCGTGCAGGCTGTACTCGAGGAGGGCTGGAAAGATGCAGGTACCTACAGTGTGTTCTGGGCGCCCTCGCGTTCACTCCCGAACGGTCTGTATTTCTGTGTTCTTCTGGAAGGCGGTCAGGTCCGCACGCGCAATATCGTTCTGGCCAGATAGATCGAGCCCGTGGCAAGAGCAGCAGGGTTGCACGCGGGTACGTCGGTGTTATGATAGGAGAAGTTGCGTGGTGTGCAGCATGATTCCCTCCCTCGACCTCTCCAGCAATGCGCCCGCGGGCCTACCGTTGAGCCCACTCGGTCAATTGCCTGCGCACTTCCGCCTCTCCGAGTTCGGGTGTTGCATAGAGTCCTGCTTCCTGTCTCTGCCGCATCGCTTCGTAGAGTGAGACTGCGGCAGCGACCGAGACATTGAGACTTTCGACCATCCCCATCATCGGTATCATGTAGACGCTATCAGAGAGTGCGCATGCTTCCTCGGACACACCCCGATGCT
Organism: Bacteroidota bacterium; assembly: GCA_018224345.1. Classification (GTDB taxonomy): domain Bacteria; phylum Bacteroidota; class Ignavibacteria; order SZUA-365; family SZUA-365; genus SZUA-365. The sequence continues at coordinate 26,771 of JAGTUW010000318.1, read as the reverse complement.
CATTACCAAGCACAACAGCAATTTTGTCTGTAAAATCGATGTCATGCAATGTCACACCTTCCTGATTGAGGTGTGATGCATAAATGCGAAAGCCCTGCTGACGCAGGGTCTCGAAACACTTCTCTGTATTGTCATGAATAACGACGTCCAGCCACTTTTTTGCGCTCGCGGAACTTTGCTTCCCGTGACGACGGAGGTTGGGTGCTGTTTCCACAGTATAGAGCAGATGAACGGTGTGGATCCCGACGGCGTCGGCGGAACGAAGAATGGCACTGACATTGTGGGGATCCCAGACATTCTCGATGACGATGGTCAGGCTGGCCTGCCGGCGCCGGAGCACCTGCTCCAATCGCTTCTTCCGGCGCTCGGTGATGGTATCGATCGTGTGTTTTGGCATACGGTGTGGATTGAAAAAGCCATCCTTGCGGATGGCTTGGTAGCGGGTGACGGACTCGAACCGCCGACACGTGGATTATGATTCCACTGCTCTACCGACTGAGCTAACCCGCCATGATAGAGACTTACAACATACTCTACGCCAGAGAAAAAAGCAAACAATGAGAAGTGCAAAGACAGTTATAACAGAAGTACTACCCGAAATGTAGTGTCTGTGAGAACGAAATACCGAGTAAAATCAGGAATGGCGCTGTAACCTGATGAATGACAATGTGTTATATTTCGATACCCACCAGGGTTCAGATGAGAATGGAGACGGCGAGAATGCGCCGGGATGATTGTCGCTGATTTTGATTGCGGTTACACGTGCGGAGCTTTGAACAACGGAGGACCTATGAAGTACAGAAGACAGTTATTCAATAAATCTTTGTTGTTCACAGGGTTCTCGATGTTTCTGTACGTCCTGCTCGCGCAACCTGCGGTGGTGATCGCCCAGCCGGACCTGAATTTCAAACGCATTCGTCTCGACTGGCCGTATGTCGAATTGTTTTTTTCCGTCGGTTGTGATGGTGTGACAGATTATTCCATCAGGCCGACCGACATACGCCTGTATGAGGACGGACGCCAGGTCACCGATTTCGGAATGAATTGTCCTGATCCGACTTCTCGCTGTCCGATAAGCGTCGCACTGGTTTTCGATGCCAGCGACAGCATGGCAGGAGAGGCGAACGAGGGGGCGAAGCATGGAGGCGCAACGTTTATCGGGAATATGGACAATGTCATTGACGAAGCCTGTGTCGTCCATTTCAACCAATCTGTCTGGGTCTTTCAACACATGACCACGGATACAACACGATTGCGGTCTGCGGTCAGCCGACTGCCCGCCAGCGGTGCGACGGCTCTGTGGGATGCGGTATTCACAGCTCTGGCCGTCGTTCAGAACAACGGTACGAATGAATGTCGCGCGGTGATCGTACTCTCCGATGGTATAGATAATTCCTCTGTGCGGCACGGGCTCCCTGATATTATTGAATTCGCTGTCCGTAACAATATCCGCGTCTTTCCTATTGGCTATGGCGACAATATTTCCGAAGACGAACTCATACGTCTGGCCGAGTTGACAGGAGGAGTGTATTACCACACCCCGGATGCATCAAAGCTTGCGAGTATCTACGAGGAAATCGCCACCATCATTTACGATTTTTTCCAGGAATGCGTGCTCTGGTATGACCCGCGCTGCGGCGATTTTCAGGAGCATGAGGTGGAGTTGGCTGTCGAGGATCTCTGCAACGGCGATGCCACCATGACACGGTATTACAACGCACCGATTGACAGCAGTACCTTCACTGTCAAGGACTTCGCTCTCGACACTGTAAACGGGATGGGGGGGGCGGAAATCCGTATGCCGATCCTGGCGACAACCCCGTTCATCAACGAGACACTGTATCCGATGAATATCCGTCTGCGCTTTGATCGTAGCAGACTGGAGCTTTTGCGTGTGGAAACGCCGGTACATACCCTGTTGGAGGGCATCAATGTCCATATCGCCGATCTCGGTGACGGTGGAAACCTTCGCATACCACGCCGGAGTGTTCTCAATGCGGGCGGAACGCTTTGCAATGCGGTGTTCAAAACAACGAAGCATGTCGCCGATGCGGAGTATCCCATCGAGGTTGTGAGCGCGGGGTTTGAACAAGGGTGTATTACACCACGTTTCAGCGATGGCCTGCTGCGGGTGGAGGCGAGTCGTCCATTGCTGAACTGCGATCTGCTTCTGCCGGAACGAGCGGAGTGGGACGCGGCAAGATTGCGCTACAATCCTGAACCGCTGGCCGTGCGCCTCAATCTCGTCAACAGTGGCACGATCCCGGCAGTCAATGGCACGGTGCGGTTGGAGTACAACAGTGCGGTCTTTTCTCTGCTTGCGCCCTCCGAGGCCATACAGAGCATCGATACGTTGCACGCCCTCGGGCAGGCGAGTATGCAGTGGGAGCTTACGATCAAACCACAGGCGGGCGCTTCACGGCAGGATCTGTGTCTGCGCATTGCGTTCGAGGGGTTGGAAGAGGAACTCTGCTGTGCCTCCGTCGATGTCGAGGCTGCGGGTATGCTGCTGCATTGCGGCCTTGATCTGCCGGCAATGCGATACAGTGACGTCATGAAAGCATTCCAGCCCAATCCATTCGATCTCGATCTGCGCGTCGATAACGCCGGAGTCGTCCCGAGTGGTTCGCTCCGTGCATCATTGCAATTACCGGAAGGACTATATATCGAAAGCGGGGATCAGTACGAGAAAACACTGAATCCTGCATCTCTGGACCCTGCCATGTCCGCGACGGTGTCCTGGCGGCTGCGGCTGATTTCGCCACTGGGGGGTGAGCGCCTGCCGATACGCATTGAATTGCGCAACGATGGCGCCCTCTACAGAAGCTGTGAAGATACATTGGTCGTCCCGTGGGTTACACCGGAATTCGATGCGGATATCACTGTGAACGGTCCTGCTTCGTTCTGCGATGGAGACAGTGTGCAACTCGACGCCGGTGCAGAGTACGTCAATTACAAATGGAATACCGGGCACAGCGGACGGATACTGACTGTACGCAAGAATGGTCTGTTTTTTGCCGCTGTGCGTGATGCACAGGGGGTGGTAGGACATACGCGTCCGATCCGCGTTACCGTGTATCCGCTTCCGGAACAACCGGTTATTCGACGTGATCGAAACACATTGATCGTGACGACCACGCATCGCGTCCAATGGTATCGAAACGGCGTATTGCTCGCCGGATCAACGGCGAAGCAACTGGGTCTTGACAGTACAGGATCATATACGGTGCGCGTCATCACAGACGCGGGATGTATCAATGGATCTGACCCATTTGTCGTCATGTTGCTCGATACAGGTCCTCTCGCCGCCGCTGCATCGCCATCTCTTACTGTGTATCCACAGCCCGCACAATCAAGACTCTCCGTTTCGCTTTCCGGCATTGAAGAGGGGAAACCACTGACCATGCGTGTGTTCAACCTGCTCGGGAAAACCGTCTTGTTGCGAAGAATCGATGCGTATGCGAACGCTTCACCGATAATACTGGATGTATCAGCCATGCGTCCCGGCATGTACCTGCTGGTCGTCAGTGGCCCTGATAGTATGTTGACCCGCAAGTTTCTGCGGAAATGAGCTTTTCTTCAGGATATCCCGTGCTTCGATAACTGTATCGAATGTCGGGAGTTACGCCATGCGACAGCCGCGTTTACGGTTGAAGTGTCGCCAGCGCAGCATGCTGATCCAGCGCTTCGGCGATCCTGACGGCAGTTTCAACCGCCTGAGCGCGAGGATGGTTGTTCGCATAAATGAATACATGTCGTGCTGCCTCCGCAAGTGCGATAATATTTTCGACGATGTCCCGTATCTCGGTCTCCCCGTAGCGATAATCATAGCGGGTGACGTTATCACCCACGAACCAGTTCCGTGCATTCCGCCCGTGAAGGCGATAATACGCCACATCTTTTCCACGATACAGCACATTGCTCGTCAAACCGGGTAAACGGGGCGCGTCGATAGAACAAAAACATACTTTATTTGTAGCAAAGCGACGATAAATGCTTTTAGAGTGCCAACTTGCATGTCTGAACTCAAGTACTACATGAAATAAATCAAAATAAACGATCAGGTCTTCAACATAAGAGGAATTCTCTTCGTTATATTTGAAACTGAAGGGAAACTGAAAAAGAAGGCAAGTCAACTGGCCGGTATCGGACAGAACCGTCATAGCATCGGCGAAGTCCTGCCACGATTGCCGGAGCCCGCGACGCTGATGCGTCATGCTCTGATGTGCCTTGACGCTGAACTGCATCTGGGGTGCCTTGTTGCGTATCTGGAAAAGCGTACTCGGACGCGGCATGGTGTAGTATGTGTAATTCAGCTCGACCGTCGGAAAGAAATGCCGATAGTAGTCCAGCATCGCGGCTTTGGGTGTCCCGTGACGGTAAAACGGACCAACCCAGTCATCATAGGAATATCCGCTGGTCCCGAGAAAAATACCGTACCTCCGCAGTTTCCAGATGCTGCGAGGCGGGAGTACGCGTGCGTCCCTGTTTGCGAAAAGATGTTCCTGATGCATGGCCTTCCGGTACTTAGTCAAATGTCTAAGTAAATCTACACAGCAGGCATATCAATGTCAAGAGGAAAAACGATTGATGGCAAAGTCAGCGGTCAGTAAAAAAAATTGACTTGAGAGAGAGCAGTTTGAGCATGGTCGACATGGCGAAATCAATATAGGACTGCTTCTGCAGGAGGTCGTTGATAATGATGTGTTCGGAGTGAACCAGCGCGTCTTCCTGCAGTTCGGCGATGCGGTTATTGAGTGCGTGCCAGGTGGATCGCAGCCGGATACCGTAATTCACGTAGATCTGATGCTTGATCAGATTTTTTACACGCGAGGTCATGGCCAGTGCATCCCGGCCGTGACCATTGTCGGAGAGGTCGATCGCCTTGATTTCAAATGTGCGGTAGTCTCCCCGTGAGTGCGTGTAGACGGCCATTTCCCGGATGTACAATTCACTGTAACATTTCCACTTCGCCTGACTGTACACGTCTCCATCGAGCTCGCTGTCCTCAAGGAGATAATGCATCTTCTCGAGATACGGGTGAATATCAACTGGTTCGTGAAGATACATTTCCTCAAGCCCCCATAGCAGATCTTCTTTTTTCATGTACTTCCCCTCGCTTCTGAGGCGGTTGTGAATTTCCGCCAGCAGCAGGTCGTAAAAATTCGTCACGAGGCGAAGATGCGCATGGAGTTCGGGCGCCGCATAGCGATTGAGGAATTTCTGATAGCTTCGCGTCCCGTAGATGACACCATGTTCATCCGTCGCTTTCTCAAGCAGATCTTCGAGGGCATCGTGCATGACACCGATCGTACTGTAGAGATGTTCACCTGGCAGATCCATTCCCATCTTGCCTACGACGACCCCGACACGATTCAAATGTGCGGCAGAAGTGATGCCGCATTGACGCTTCAGGTCGAGGGTGAGAAAAAGCTGCAATATCGTGCGTACCTGTTCCGCGTACGCTCCGTAGAAGGGACGCAGGTCTTCCGTCTCGGGCAGCCCACCAAAAAGAAGATGTTCCTGCAGATTTTGAAATGCAGTTAATTCCTCAACACGGCTGCGTGCGTCCGAAATCTCCGTCGAAGCATTGAACTGCCTGGGCCGCGGCGTACCGAACTCCTCGTGGTGGAGTTCGAGAAAACGTCCGAGCACCGCATGCATGCTCTGTGCCTGCCTGACGCCATAGAGTGAAATGAGGAGAGAGAAATCAGGACTTTCACGATGAAGTACCTGTTGCAGAAGCTGTTTCGCCGCGTCGTACCGCGGGTCCGTCTGCATCTGTCGTATTGAACTTGGATATCGCATCTGGATTATCCTGCCGAAAAATCAGCTACGGGTTATGTGTGATCGTGTTTATGATGCTTCGATGTCCCTTCTCCGGGATTCATGCTGCCCGCTTCGTCGAAGGAGACAGGCGCCTGTTGCATATCGCCCCACAGAGCCTGCACGATCGCATCCGCTTCCATTCTCCCGCGTAGCCTGCTGGCAGACAGCTCATCAACGTCTTCGGGTGGCGGAACGGTCCCTTGCCTGTGCTCGCTCATCCCGGATGCCGGCGCAGCATCACTGCTTCGGAGTTCTATCGGTGGTGCGTTTGCGATATGCAGTGTTTGCGTCGGGAAGGCGAATTCCACACCGAGCTTGCGGGCCAGGCGCAGAATATCGGTGAACAGCCGGTGGCGTTCGCGCAGCTCCGTCGGCCAGTCCGGTGTCTCATGGAAGACGTAAAGCAGGATGTTCAGGGAAAAATCCGCGAATTCGTTGAAATACACCATGTACATATCTTTGCGGGTGTACGGGTGTTTGCGAATGAGTTCTCTGATTCCTTCGCAGAAGGCATCGATAGTGTCCGGTGGTGTATCGTATTGCACACCCAACGTGGTGGACACGCGCCTGTAACGCCTGCGTCCGAGGTTGTCCACCGGTATGCTCACCAGCCGGGAATTGGGCATTGAAATCTGCGAATTGTAAAACGTGCGGATACGTGTGGATCTGAAGCCGACGTCCTCGACGGTGCCTTCAAGATCTCCGATCTTGATCCAGTCGCCGATTTCAAATGGTTTGTCGAACATCACCGTCAACGAGCCGAAAAGATTTTCCACGGTGTCTTTGGCGGCAAGAGCAAAAGCGATACCGCCGATACCAATCCCGGCCAGCAGACTGGTAATATCTATATCGAGATTGTCTGCAATAAAGAGAAGTCCGAACGCGATGACAATGATTTTCAGGACGCGGCGAAGCATCGGGACGAGGAGGTCATCGAATTTGGAGTCGGTGCGTACCGCCAGTGTCATGAAATACGCGGCCAGCAGATCCACCATGCGATAGGCCGCCCAGACACCGCTCCCGGCAATCACGAACTGTACGGCGAAAAAGAGAATAGCGGTGGCCTGGAGCGGGAGGTCCAGCGGAGTCAGCATCAAGGACCACCACAGCGCCATGGCGAGAATCCCGAGCGGTTTGATCAGCTGACGGTCAACCTCGAATTCGAGGCTCGCCTTGCCTCTCCTGATAAGTCGTTGTATCCAATCACTTGCGAAGAAGATGATTAAACGTTCGATGAGGACACCGATGAAAATAATCACCAGCAACGCCAGCCATTGCCAGTTTTCAAAATAGACCGTCCGTACCCGAAGTGATTTGGGAAGGTTGCTGCGCATCCAGTCGGCCAGTGTTTCCGGAGCGAGAGTCGTCTCTACTCCCTCAACAATGTCTTCCCCACGTACGAGATCCAGCAGTATGGGCAAGGATTCGATCGTCCTCTCCGAAAAACGCCAGAGACTGTCCTCACCGAGGGTAAGTGAGATTTCCGCATCTGCTGTTGGTTTACGCCAGATGTATCTCGTGCCGTCCCATTCCTCGGGGATCTCATCGAGATCGATCAGCTCGTATCTGTCAAAAAAGATTTTCAGATCACGGGCGGCACGTCGCCCACGTTCCTCCCGCAATGCGGAAGGCAGACCGCTCAGATCAAGACATGCGACCGCATGTTGCAATGCACGCTCGGCTACTTCCTCCTGCTCTGCCGAGGTATATTGAACAATGTTTTCGAGATAGCTCCGGAACGTTGCACGTGGCGAATCGCGATCCACCTCTACAACCTCCTGTGCGGACAGCGCTCCGGTGAGAGTGACAAACAGAACGAGGATTGCGGGAACAGGAATAAATGATCGTATGTTCATAATTACCGAGATTTCAATCGTGTGTTTTTGTTGCGCTGCCATCAGAGCCCGGACACAGAAAGTGAAAGAGACCGGGTCGGGACGTGAATTGATGAAAGATACAGCTTCAAGCGCATTTTTCTATGGTGTATGCATTGTTTCTCATGCCGATTTCCGATACATTTTGCCATGACGTTGTTGATCATTCTTTCCCTGCTCATCATGCTGCTTTCCTTTCTCGCTTCGAGTACGGAGGCCTCCCTGTTTTCGGTCTCGCAGATACAGATCGAGCAGCAGGTAGAGCGCGGCAAACCCGGTGCGGAAATACTGCAATCGAACAAGGAGAACATTCAGGAATCCATTGTCGCTATCGTCATACTCAACAATATGGCAAATATCGCTGGCTCCATTGCCGTCGGTGCCGTTGCTGTGGACGTGTTCGGGGATATCTGGGTAGGATTGTTCTCTGCCATTCTCACGTTCATCATTATCGTGCTGGGCGAAGTAGTTCCGAAAACCATAGGCGAGAGGCATGCTGCGGAATATGCACGACATACCGCACGCATGGTGTTATTTCTCCGCATTGTCTTCAAACCGCTCATCCTGCTGATCAATCTGCTGATCAAACCGTTCGGCCTTCATACCGAACTGAAGACGGAACCCGACGAAGAAGAAATCAAAATTCTTGCACGCTTGAGCAGGCGGCATGGAAATATTCTTGAAAGCGAAAGCCGCCTGATCAGGCGCGTCTTTCAGCTCGATGATATTCTTGCCCGTGATATCATGACACCGCGTACAGTCGTGTTCGCGCTGCGTGCGTCGTTGCGACTCGACGAAGCCGCCAGGGATCTCTATCGTGCCTCCGTCAGTCGTATTCCCATCTATGGCGAAGACCTCGATGACATTATCGGCATCGTGCATATTCGTGATCTGCTCGTGGCCCTGGCCCGGGGGCGAGGGCAGAAAACGCTGGCGGAATTCGCAGACGAAGTCAGCTTTATCCCTGATACCATAAGCGCAAATCGCCTGCTCGATTCGCTGATGAAGAATCGTGAACATATCGCGATTGTCGTCGACGAATATGGAGGGACGGCGGGCGTCATCACACTTGAGGATATTCTCGAACAACTGGTCGGCGAAATCGTCGACGAACACGACCGTGACGTCGACCTCCGTGTCAGGGCACGGATGCTGCGGGAATTGCGTCATGGAAAAGGAGAGTATGAGACCTAGCAGGACAGAGCAGCGCAGAGCAGAGCAGGGCTTCATGGGGTGAACAGCGAAATATATAAAAACGGGATCGTATAAGACCTGGCGGGCAGAGCAGCGCGCCCGGATGCCTGCCTGCGGTCACGGATTATTCGGGAGAAAGCGATAGGCGATACCACCGCTGAAAATCAGATGCTTGGTGATACCCGTTCCCAGAAAAATCTGCATCGGTCCGATATGTCCGGTGACACCGAGTGTCAACTTGACTGCATTGTCTCTCAGCTCGACGGGCACGGTCTGGGGATCAATGTCATAGCCTATCTCTTCTCTGATATTCGCCGGCAGCGTGAAGGTGTAGCTGCCCTTTGAGGAGAGGCTTTCGAAGGAAAGTCCCAAATACGGTTCGATCCAGCGAAACCGGCGGGACGCATGCAGGTTGATTGCGAACAGGTCAGTATCCGCCTCGAGCTTCGCTTTCGTAACCCCGACTTCATTGGTGATGGTGCTGTGCTGAAACCCGATCTGCACGGCGGCATTGACGGGAGACTGATATAGCCAATTTGTGAAGGCATGCTTGACGGCGATACCGAAAAAGGAAAATTTCCCGACATTCTCGTCGAACACAACAGGCGGCACATAGCGCAGCAGGAGTTCGGTGGAATAGTATGAACCGATAGTGAGCTGTGGGACGGCGGCAACAACGAAATCCTGATTCGTGCCGGGTGTCAGCGCCAGTTGACTCGGTAAACGCGCCAGTGTCGCACTGTCCATGCCAGCGACATTCTCACGGATGTAATCCTTGGGAATGGTGAAGCCGCTGCCCTGGTCACCGAACACTGTTGCCGTTGTCACGTTGGTCTCAAGTTCCCCTGCCGCAACTGCACCACGTAATTGTGTTTTGAAATAGTTGAGTTGGACGACGCGAAACCAGGCCTCCGAGAGGGGAGGGTGAGGATTGGGCTGTTCCGCGAGAGGCAACGTGGCAGTGAATGTGCGCTCGTCTTCGAGAACAAAGGCCAGCATACTGCGGACAGAAATATCGAAATACAATGTGTTGACCTTTGGAACATAGGCCCGGTTGTAAAAGGCGTCATTGGCCCCGACATTCGAGACGATGACGAGAGGACTCATAAACCCTTTCGCATTGGCGGAGAAGAGTTCGCGTGAATAATCCTCGAGTAAGGCCTTGGTATCGATTTCTATCTGCGCATTCGCGTTGAGAGAAAAGAGGCTGGTCAGGAGCAGGAGAGTCAAAAACCGCATGGAATCCCTCTTCAAATCGTGAGTCCGAGTCCAAGACTCAGGTTATCCTGAATACCGAAACTGTATTCGACGGTGATATCAATCAAGGAGAGAACTGACAGTGCGCCCCCGATGGCGAAGCGCAGATTTCTTCGCTCGAAATCCAGCGTGATGCGCTTTCCCGCAGGGACCGTGCCACCGTCTTCGGTGATATAGGACACGTTGATGGCATAGGATTCATAACCCACGCCACCGAAAAGCGTGATGCTCGCGAAATCCCTGCTGACCTGCAGCATGCCCGCGAGACTGTTGCCGTCAACGATGTCGCCGATATGGAACTGCTGATACCCTGCGACCACGGCCAGATCGAACGGGATGTCGAGATAATGCGTCAGCTCATGTTTGAGTCCGCCACCATAGAAACTGAACTCTCCCACCTTGTCATCGAAGCTGGAAGGGGGGAGCCCACGGAGAATGATATCCGTCCCGAGTACCGGACCGACGGCGAGCTGCGGGATCGCCATGACGAACGTGCGGAGTCCCGTACCATCCGGAAACACTATTGGCGGTAAATCGGGATTATCCGAAGTGATGGTGCGTCCCTGATCTCCGACTGCCGTCGCCGTATTGAATTCCGCGGGATAGCCCTTCGATACGAGTTCCGCCGGAAGCTTTGCAGTGAAGATCCTGTCGGCGTCCGGAATGTATGTACTGATAAGTTTCGCACCGACCCAGACATGAAAGCCCGTATCGATACGTGCGGTATGGGAATACCCGCTGTTGATTGAATATCCGACTGCATCAATACCCGGACGCAGATAATCCCGCGCCATTTCCCGGACACCAAGTTGTTCTATCAGTTCATCAAAACTCTGGGCCTGTGCAGGAACGGAAATCAGCAGACTGAGCAGAGCAATAAGGACGGAGGATGCGATACGGATATATCGCGCTCGTTTCCTGGTCATGACGAATACCTACATCTTGTTGAGTGTTACTTCCTCAATTCCATCGATGATACGGCGGGTAATTTCCTCGATGGGACCGACGCCCTGGATTTCCACGAGAACACCTTTTTCCCTGTAGTACTCCGCAACCGGTCGCGTCGTGTCGCGATAGATCCGCAAGCGCTTGCGTATCGTTTCCAGTTCATCGTCCTGCCGTCCCCGTCCTGCGAGTCGCGTAAGCAGCTCCGCTTCCGGGACGATCATTCTGAGAACCGCCTGCAGGCTTGTCCCTTCTGGCAGCATGCGCTCCAGCGCTTCGGCCTGTGCCGGCGTTCGCGGAAAGCCGTCGAGCAGGAACCCCTTGGCTGTGTCTTTCTCGAGAAGGCGCTTCCGTACCATTTCATTGGTCACCTCGTCGGGAACGAGATCACCGGTTTCTGAATACCGTTTCGCCTCTTTACCCAGCGGAGTATCGTTGTGAATGTGTTCACGAAACAAATCGCCGGTCGAAATATGTGGAATACCGTAGTACTTCGAAATGAATTGCGCCTGAGTGCCTTTCCCCGCACCCGGGGGACCGAATATCAAAAGCCGCATGTCTTCCTCGATATGATGGATAGGTACTGCGATCGGATCGAACAGAAATATATTTGATGAAAGTACGGCTTTTCCAAACTGAAACAAACCGGATAGTTCTCATCGGCTTTATTTCTGCTTCCTGTTGCGCATCTGCTGCACCTGCACCGGAGAAAAAAATACCGGGACGTTTTGCCCGTATCACCTCACCAGCGCTCACCGTCTCGGGTTACACCGTCTCGGTCTACGCCGAGCCGGATTGTATCTGCCGGACGGCCAGTTGTCCGCAGGCGGCATCGATATCTTTTCCCGAGCTTGAGCGCAGCATGACGGTCACATGCATCTCCCGCAATCGCTGAGCGAATTCCTCGATGCGTGCCCGCGACGGTGGAAACAGCGCAAGGGGCATTCCTTCCGGGAACGCAGTGTCGATCGGGTGGAAAGGTATAATATTGACTTTACTCGGGATGCGACGTGTCAATCGCTGGAGTCGCCTGATATCATCTTCACTGTCATTGAGACCCTCGAAGAGAATGTACTCCCAAGTGATGGGTCGACGGGTTTTTCTGTAATAATATTCTGCAGCGGAAATAAGGTCACTGAGGGGATATTTCTTGTTGATCGGCATCAGTTTCAGACGCAGCGCATCAGTCGTGGCATGCAACGAAATCGCGAGCTTGATCCTGCGTCCTTCATCCGCCATGCGACGGATACCGTCGATGAGTCCCGCTGTCGAAAGCGTGATATGGATGGCGGCGATACCCCCGGTCTTTTCGTGGGTGAGAATGTCGACTGCGCGCATGACGTTGCTGTAGTTCAGCAGTGGTTCTCCCATTCCCATGAACACCAGATTGGTGATGTGTTGTGTCGTGAGGCGTTGTACGAGCATATACTGCCCGAAAATTTCTCCCGGTGTCAGGTTACGCTTGAGCTTCATTGACGCGGTGGCGCAGAATTTGCAGTCCAGCGGACATCCGATCTGTGTCGAGACGCAGAGGGTCAGGCGTTTGGGTCGTCCGTTTTCCTCGCTTTCCGCCGGAATCAGCACAGACTCGATGTGGCGTTTATCCGTCAGACGCAGCAGAAATTTTCGCGTTCCGTCCTCGCTCTTCTGTTCGCGTACGATCTGCGGATGTTGCAGGGAGAACATCTCAGGCAGCGCTGTGCGCAATGCCTTTGGAAGATTACCGCATTCGGAAAAATCCGTAATCCCCCGGTTGTACATCCAGTAAAACAACTGTTCGCCACGAAAGCGCGGGAGGCCGGCATCGACACAGGTCTGCTGTAACTCCTCGAGAGTCAGTCCGAAAATATTTCGTGCCTCCGACGCGGTATGTGATGTAGCATCGACTCCGTTCATACATGAATGTAGTAAAAATGACAGCGACACGCATAATGCTGTATCGCATTGTACTCAATGAATCAGTGCCGGTCACGGGATTCTTTCTGTGGACACAGCGTTAAGCGAGAATGCGGGGTCCGGGGGTCCGGGAATCGACTTGTACGCAGAAAACCCGAGTGCTACATTACAGGTTACTGCCGATTCGGCATTTTACTCACTCCACCGATGTACCGCGTGCTCAACGTTCCATACCGATTCGTCTTCGTTCTGCTGCTTCTGACGGCGACGTCAACAGTGGCACAACATGCAGTTCCCGAAGCCGGGCAGCACCCATGCGATTACTGGCTCGCCTCCGCAGACAATACCATAAACCTGCATTACAGACCAGAAGTGAGCTCCGGATTCCCGGAAGTGAGCTCCGGATTCCCGGAAGTGAGCTCCGGATTCCCGGAAGTGAGCTCCGGATTCCCGGAAGTGAGCTCCGGCGCCCCCGAAGCGATTGCCCCCATTCCGGATGCGGACTCCACTGCAAGTGATCACATCGAAGCCGCGAGCAGCGTTTCCTCGAGCGGGGGGGGCATCCGTATGAAGGCCTCGGAATACTCTCTGAATATAATACGATCCGAAAATGTATATAAAACGGACTCTCCGGCCGATGATTCACTCCGGGCATGGAGGCGGGGAGGCTTTCTCGGCCCGCCGTATCCTTTCGAGGTTTACAATCCTGAGGATTCGCAATGGAAGTGGGGGCGTGTCGGTATTATCAGCGGTGTCCTCGGCGCGACGGTGACGGGCGTCCACATCTACCAGAGGAACGCCTGGTGGTCTGACAGAAGGACGAGTTTCCACTTTCAGCACGACAGTGAATATGCACTGAATGTCGACAAGCTCGGCCATTTCTATGGTGGGGCACTCGGCGCCTTTATCGGAAGAAAGTCACTGGAGTGGTCCGGAGCTTCGAGAACCACCGCTCTCTGGGGAGGCACTGCCATGGGAGCGTTGTTTCAACTCTATGTGGAAATCGAGGATGGCTTCGCGCCGGATTGGGGTTTCAGTCCCGGAGACGCCTACGCCAACGTTCTCGGGGCCGCATGGCCCATCGCACAGCATTATGTGCCCGGACTCGAACATATGCATCCCAAGTTTTCCTATTGGCCCTCCAAAGCAGTACGGGAAGGGACACACACCGGCAATATGATTGACGATTATGAGGGACAGACCATGTGGATGGGAATACATCTGCACGGCCTGTTGCCGCAATCCCTGAAACCTTACTGGCCGGAATGGCTCGGTATTGCCGTCGGTGTTGCCGTGCGCAACATGCCCATACGGGTCGATGGACAATATGTACAGCACAATCCGCTCGAGCGCAGTATCATTCTCGCTCTCGACTACGATATGACGAAAATTATCCCGGGAGAGGGCTGGTTCATCACTGCACTCAAAGAGGGGCTCAATTTCATTCATTTCCCTTCCCCCGCAATTCGTATCTCACCGGATTTCATTTCATACGGTCTGTATTTCTGAAAGGGACTGCGCGCAGTGATCAGCATCATTATCCCGACTCTCAATGAGGAAAAACTTCTCCCCCAGATTCTGGAGCAATTCCCGGAGACTTTGCTTCAGCATGCAGAAGCGGAAATCATCATCAGCGACGGAGGCAGCACCGATCGGACAGCGGACATTGCCCGCGAACACGGCGCCGTACTCATCGAGCATGAGGGGGAACAACGGCAGACCATTGCCGAAGGGCGCAATCGCGGAGCGGAGACGGCACAGGGCAGCCTGCTTGTCTTCATCAATGCCGATATCCGTATCAGTGATTCTGAGGAATTCCTCGAACAGGCCCGGCGTCTCTGTACGGACGCACGCATCAGCGGCGTCACCTGTGTCGTTCATGTTTTTCCTGAAGAGGAGACTATCGCCGACCGCATTTTTCATGTATGGCATAATGCCTATGTCCGTTTTCTCAATGCCATCGGTGAGGGAATGGGACGTGGAGAATGCCAGATCCTGCGTACAGAGACATTCCGGCAAGTGGGTGGATACAATTCCTCCATGGTCGCAGGCGAGGATTATGATCTGTTCCGCCGTGTACGCAAATGCGGGCGTATTGTGATGATGCGAGATATCACTGTCTATGAATCGCCACGCCGATTCAGGAAATACGGCTATTTGCATATATTATGGGGTTGGTCGCGAAACGCACTGGCCGTGATTTTCCGCAATAAATCTTCAAGCGAAGAATGGGAAGCAGTGCGCTGACCAATATGTTCTTCAGTAGCTGTCACACAAACGGACAAGGGCATGAACAGGATACGTTTGTATATAATGATTATTCTCACGGCAGGAATGCTTCTGCACACTGCCTGCAACGACGATGATGCGCCCACCCACCGGAGCCTGGAAATGGTACCGGTCCCTGCTGGAGACTTCACGATGGGTGACGAATTCGGTAATGGAGAGGTATCGGAGAAACCGCTGCGTACAGTATCTCTGACCGCCTTTATGATCAGTAAGCACGAAATAACCCAGGAAATCTACCAGGAAGTCGTGGGACAGAATCCGAGCAGGCATGTCGCATCGGATCACCCGGTCGAGAGTGTCACCTGGTTCGACGCACTCGAATTCTGCAACCTGCTTTCTGAAAAACACGGGTATCGCAAATGCTATGCTGACATCGACGGCAACCCGACCGTAGATCCGTCGGCCGACGGCTACCGCTTGCCCACGGAAGCTGAATGGGAATATGCCTGCAAGGCAGGGACTTCGTCTGCCTACTACACCGGCAACTCGAAAGCAGATCTGGGACGTGCGGGCTGGTATTCCGGCAATGCCGACGGCACGACACATCGCGTCGGCCTGCTCGAACCGAATGCCTTCGGCCTTTTCGATATGCATGGCAATGTTTTCGAATGGTGCTGGGATTGGCACAGCCATGACTATTACGGCCGGGGAGAGAATGTCGATCCCTTCGGTCCCGACAGCGGGACTGAACGTGTGTGCCGCGGTGGCTCCTATTTCGTCTTTGAATACGGACACCGGTCTTCCTTCCGGTCCATGCTCAAACCGCGCATTCCGAGTCGGGATATTGGTCTCCGCGTCGTCCGTCGTCCGTCCTGACAGCAAGCGGCCAGATGCGGAACTATCCCGTTGACGGCCGGGTTTCGAAGAGTATGCTCCGTTTACGGAGACAGAGAATCACATTGCATTCCAACTCCGCATTGTGTAATCTGCATATACGATTAAATTTGTTTCTGACCATACGCGATAGAGGCTGATAGCATGTTGAAGCAGAAATTTTCCGTGGTGAGTGTCTTTATTCTGCTGGTATTCGGCGTTTTCATGGGCACACAGATCCGCGCCATATCAGAAGACAACATCTATGAACAGTTCAATAAATTCAAGGATGTGCTCAACTATACGCAGAAATACTATGTCGACGATGTGAAAGTCGGCGAACTGGTCACACATGCGATCGAGGGAATGCTCAAATCACTCGATCCACATTCGGTGTACATCAGTCCGAAACAGCTTGAGAAGGTGCAGGAGGACTTCAAGGGCAGCTTCGATGGAATCGGTATAGAATTCCGCATCATCAACGATACCATCAATGTGGCCAACGTCATCTACGGCGGACCCTCTGAAAAAGTCGGTCTGCTCACCGGTGACCGTATTGTCTCTATCGACGGTGAGACCGCGATAGAGTTGCAGAACGAGGATGTGCAGAAAAAACTGCGTGGTGAAAAAGGCACCAAGGTCACCGTTGGCATCATGCGCTCAGGCGTGCAGGACCCGATTGACATCGTCATCACACGTGACCAAATCCCTCTCTACAGCGTGAATGCGAGCCTGTTGCTCGACGACGGTGTCGGGTACATGAGCATCAACCGTTTTGCGGCGAATACCTATGATGAGTTTCTCGGCGGACTGCGGGATCTCAAATCCCAGGGCATGACCAAACTCGTTCTCGATCTGCGCGGCAATCCGGGCGGGTATCTCGAACAGAGCTTCCGCATGGCCAATGAATTTCTCAATCGGGGTCAGAAAATCGTTTATACCAAGGGACGCCGTTCCGACTTCGATGAAAACTACCTTGCCACCGGGAGCGGTGAATTCCAGGACCTTCCACTGATTGTTCTCCTCAGCAGAGGCAGTGCCTCCGCAAGTGAAATTGTGGCTGGAGCGGTGCAGGATCACGACCGCGGACTGATCGTCGGTGAGACCTCCTTTGGAAAAGGCCTTGTGCAGAGACAATTCGAACTGCCGGATCGTTCCGCCTTTCGCCTGACCACGGCACGCTACTATACGCCGAGCGGACGCATGATTCAGCGACCCTATGACGAAGGGGACGAGGAATATTACATGCATCCTTACACACGCGACGAAGAAGACAGCGACAATCTCGATCACTCCGAAGAGGCCGATACGACACTTCCCCGGTACGAGACGGACGGAGGCCGCATTGTCTACGGCGGGGGTGGCATTACGCCCGATTACATCGTGCGCTATGAAAAACTCGAGGCCTATGCCGCCAGAATGCGCATACATTTCTTCGAATTCGCCACCGGCTATCTCGACAAGAATGGTGCAACGCTGCGTTCGCGCTTCGAACAGGGCGGCGCAAAGCAGTTCGCCGACGAATTCCAGGTCAGCGCTGCGATGATGCAGGACTTCATTTCCTTCGGAACCGCGCATGGTGTTGAATTCAATGAGGAGGAATACGAAATTGACAAGGCATGGCTGCAGGCATCGGTGAAGGCACAGATTGCCCGGACGCTCTTCGGTAATGAAGGCCAGTTTCGTGTCATGTTGGGTGTCGACCCACAATTTCTGAAGGCAATTACTCTGTTCCCCGAGGCGATGAAAATTGCGGGACTTCACTGAGCAGGGAAACGTGATTAACAAAAGATACAGCGGCAGACGTGGTTTCGACAGAAACCACGTCCGTCATTTCAGCGCCCTCCATGCGTTGCTGCTTTTCACCACAACACTCCTGATCGCTTCGATCTCACCGTTGTGGTCGCAACAGTTCACTACCACCGTGCGATCCGATTTCGATGGTGCCGCCAAAGATGCATCGTTGACCACGGTGTCGCCGAACTTCGATGTGTTTCAGGAGCGCGAGGAATTATTGTATGAAGTCAGCTATCTCGGTATCAAACTCGGTTCCATCTCCACGCGTATCGTCTCCGTCACGCCGGGTGATCAAGGACTGCGGATCAAGGTCGAGGGACTTGTACGCACATACAAGGGCGTACCGTTTGTGACATTGAATACACTGTATCGCAGCGTGATCGGCGAGTCACTCTCTTCCGTTTCATTTACCAACAAGGAATATCTCTCCTCCCACGGAGTCTACAAGTATATCGAGTATGTCTACGCAACGGATAAGGACAGAGTCTATGTCCATGAGACAGTGGAGAGGCATCCGTCATGGGAGAAACATGATACTCTCACACTCGACGGACAGCGGTGGCAGGACGGACTCTCACTGTTTTATTATGCGCGCGCATTTTCACACAGCAACCGGTCGCGGGATATTCCCGTACTGATGTATCGTGACAAAGCCACCACGTCGATCCGCTTCGGCGTCGCAAACGAGCGGGTCAGTATCGATGCTGCGGATTATCGCGTGCATTGTCGAAAGTTGGAAGGGGAGACCGGGTTTACCGGCATTTTCGGATTGACCGGCGCCTTTGAGGGGTGGTTCAGCGATGATTCGGCAGCTATCCCGATTCGGGCGAAGATGCATGTGCTGATCGGCAGTGTCAAAATCGAGTTGATTAAGTGGAAACGCCGGGGTTGGCGTCCGCCACAACACTGATGTTCTTTACCTTTCGAGGACTGTCATGATCTATCCATATCAGGGGAAATATCCGGACATCCACCCCACGGTCTTCATGACCGACGATGTGACCATAATTGGTGACGTGCATATTGCCGAGGACGCAAATATCTGGTTCGGAACGGTTATCCGGGGTGATGTCAACCGTGTAACCATCGGGGCACGAAGCAACATCCAGGACAACTGCACATTGCATGAGACCTGGAAAAAATATCCTCTCATCATCGGGGACGATGTTACGGTCGGACACGGCGCAATTCTCCACGCCTGTACCGTCGAGGATGCCTGTCTGATCGGGATGGGAGCCAAAGTACTCGACAACGCGCGCATTGGCAGTGAATCTCTCGTGGCGGCAGGTGCCGTCGTGCGGGAGGGGTTCGACGTACCACCTGGCTCGCTCGTCGCCGGCGTCCCTGCAAAAATACAGCGTGAACTCAGTGAAGAAGAACGGGCGCGTCTGCGCAACTCCGCTGTCAATTATCTCCATTATGTTCGGGAATACCGCGTTCACCGCGACCTCGAGCGTGGCATGGATTTTCATTCCTATCTCGAATACAGGCGGACAGGACGAATATGAAACTCTCCACACTTCATGACAGCGCTATGCTGCAACGCATCGAAATGGCGTTACGCGAGGATATCGGAACCGGAGATATCACGACTCAATGTACCGTGCCCACTGATTTGCAGGGGCAGGGTGTCTTCACTTCGAAAGCCAATGGGGTGCTTTCGGGCATGGAAGTCGCAGCAACGGTGTTTCAACTTGTCGATGCTGACCTGCGGATCGATGCAACATATTCCGACGGCATGCCCGTGCTCCGTGGCAGTGACATTGCCGTCGTGCGGGGAAAAGTCGCTTCGATGCTGACCGCCGAACGCGTCGCACTGAATTTTCTTCAGCGCATGTCAGGGATCGCAACTTCAACCGCATCTTTCGTCAAACTTGTGGAAGGGACGGATGTGCATATTCTCGACACGAGGAAAACCGTTCCGGGTCTACGCGTTTTCGACAAACTTGCTGTTCATCACGGACGTGGCAGCAATCATCGTTTCGGCCTCGATGATATGGTCCTGATCAAGGATAATCATATAGCAGCTGCGGGCGGACTCACTGCAGCGGTCGAACTTGTCACGAGCAGGCTTTCGCCGGACAACCGCATGAACGTTGAAGTCGAAGTCACGGATCTGAATCTCGTCATTGAAGCCCTCTCATGCCAGGGAGTCGATATCATCATGCTGGACAATTTTTCCATCGATGAAATGGCGACCGCTGTAAAACTTATCCGCTCGCGCAGACCGGACATCCGTATCGAGGCATCGGGCAATGTCGGGGAACAGAGTGTCCGTGCCATTGCGGAAACCGGTGTGCATATGATTTCTGTCGGTGCATTGACGCATTCGGTCCGGGCACTCGATATCTCATTCAATATCCGGGCCGACGAGGTATGATCGGTTGTTCTCCGGCTCCTTCCGCCGATCTGATCCGGAAGCGGATTGCAGGGGTGACTCCTCATCGCAGGAGGAAGGAGGGATACCGTCGCGCTGCCGTGCTCATCCCGCTCCTGCCGGCGGAACGGGACTGGGATGTCCTCCTGACTCGGCGAGATCACGCCTTGCCACATCATCGTGGACAGATCGCCTTCCCCGGTGGAAGTATTGACGAGGGGGAAGACTGTCTGCACGCCGCGTTACGGGAGGCGGAAGAGGAAATCGGCTTACAGCCATCCAGGGTGGACATCCTCGGTTGTCACGACGATATCTGGACACCATCCGGTTTCATGATCTCACCCGTCGTCGGATTGATCAATGATCCGGGGACACTGACGCCTAATCCTGTCGAAGTGGCACGCATATTTACGGTCCCGCTTTCCTTTTTTGCGGATGAAGAAAATGTTGTTCGGCAAACCCTTCGTCATCAGGGTGTCGATCGTGAGGTATTCTTCTATTCCTGGGAAGGGGAGACGATCTGGGGGGCCACAGCGCTGATGCTGAGGAACCTGCTCGGCTTACTCGGTATGATTGATCATGATGCACAACGCATCGCCTGAGTATAGCGGCCTTTGGTACGATGTGCCGGACCCTGGATACGCATCATGCGTCATGAAAAAAAGAGGCCGTCCGTTTCAGGATGGCCTCGCCGGTTTCTCCGGTGTTGATAGTGGTGTTTCGCCAGTTCGCGCATGCGGATAAGCATACCGAATCAGAATGGAAACACTACCTGCGCGGTGTACGCTGGGTGCTCCTCACGGTCATTCCATTTCCGCAGCAGTGTTGTGCAATGACGGGCGAGTCGTTGCGAATCACAATGTCTCGCGGTTTGTTCGATTGCGAAGCGTCCCTTTCTCGAATGCGGGAATTCATAGAGTGCTAGGGCGGCAAGAATGCGCATGCCACAATTCTCTTCGTTCTTGAGTGTGCTCATCAGCGGAATGATGGCATAATCGAAATCATATTGCGGATATGCACGCTTGAGTTCGATGATGAGCTGCACATACTGGGCGCGCACTTCGGTCGAAGAATGCTCCAGTCCCGCAAGCAGATTTGTCTTGATGAAATCCTGACGTTCCCGGGAAAGTGGGGGATGTGCAGTTTCGGCAGACAGCAACACCGGAAACGCAGTCATTGTGATCATGAGCATCAGGGCGTACGAGAGTGTTTTCATTGCGGTCTCCTCAATGGGGTTGAAAATTCGTAGTTGACTTGTAATACCCCGGTGTACGCTGCATTGTCGCCGAGGTTGCACAGCAGACAAATTTTTTTCACACGGCCGTAAGACAATGCGTTCAAGATTTTTTTTCTTGTGACGGAGAAGTATGGTGCTTCTCTGTAACAAATTCAGTATCTATACCGTATTGATGATCTTTCGGACCATCGCCCAGCCATGTTTGATTGTGTAGAAGCAAGTTATGCATAAGCAGTACCGCCTGACCAGTTCCATTTTTTTTCTGCTGCTGTTCTGCTCGTCGGCGTTTGTAAACGATCTGCAGGCGCAGCTCGTTGTGCGTGAGGATATCCCGTTGCAGACGCTCATCCGTAATTACTTCATCGGTGGCGGGGCACAGGTAAGTAATATCCGGTACACCGGTTTCCCGCGGGCCATCGGGTATTTCGACGGGAGTAAAAGCAACATCGCTATAGATGAGGGGGTGTTGATGACGACGGGCTGGGTTGGATATGCCGTCGGACCCAATTCACGTGAGGATATCACCTTCGCCTCTCTCGCTGCGGGTGACGCGGATCTGGAAAATCTGGTCGGCGGCGCCAAAACGTTCGACGCCTGCGTGCTCGAATTTGATTTTGTCCCTTATCAGGACAATGTCACATTCGAATATGTCTTCAGCTCCGACGAGTATCTTGAATACGTCAAGTCAGAGTACAATGATGTTTTCGCCTTCTTCATCAGTGGTCCGGGAATCGTCGGCAAAGAAAATATTGCATTGATACCGGAAACGGATATACCGGTAGCGATCAATACCGTCAACCATCTCTCCAATTCCGAATTCTTTATCAATAATGCTCTGGGGACGACCATTGAGTACGACGGTTTTACAACCGTGCTCAAGGCCAAAGCTGCAGTCATACCCTGCGAGACGTACAGACTCAAACTTGCGATTACGGATGTAGCCGATCCCTTCTATGATTCAGGTGTCTTCCTCAAAGCCGGCAGTTTCGATGTAGGTGATGCGTTGAATGTCGTGGGAGTGCGGGATGCCCCCGAGGGGGGATGCTGGCCGGGGCTTTTCGAAATCCTCCGGGGTGGCAATATTGACAAGGCATTGACAGTGCAGCTGCATGTCATGGGGACAGCCGTCAACGGCACGGACTATCAGGCAATCCCTACCCTGATCACATTTCAACCCGGTCAGGAAACGTACGTCATTCCTGTTGAAGCATTCGATGACGGAATTCCGAACAACATCAAAACGGTCACTATATATATCGAAGATATCTGCCAGACCGGACTGGTCCGTGACTCGATTCGTATCTTTGACGCTGAACCGCTCGAAGTGCAGCTCCTGGAGGATCAACTCATCTGTGAAGGGGAAGAAGCGGAACTGCGCGCACTGATCAGTGGCGGGACGGGGCAGTTTTATTATCAGTGGAATGATGAGAACGGAACGGAAGAACTCGACCTCCGCGTCCGTCCCGCAGCCAGTCGTATCTATGTCTTCACCGTGATTGACTCTCTGACCGGCTGCGAGGTGACCGACAGTGTGGAGGTCCTCGTCGATATCCTCCCGGAGATCTTCGCCGGCGTCGATACCGTCATTTGCCCCAACGAAATCATCGGTATCGGGTCTCCGGTCATCGGCGCAGTGACGCCGTATTCGGTGACATGGACACCGGAGGATGGCCTCAACGATCCTGCATTGGAAACACCCCTCGCGTCACCATCGGCAACCACAACCTACGTGATGACCCTTGTCACCGATGCCGGTTGTATCGTACAGGACTCGGTAACGATCACTGTGTCGGATATTGAATTTCATGTCGGTCCGGATGTGACGATCTGTAAGGGCGATGAAGTGACCATCGGTGGGGACGCAACGGGCGGCGATCTGCCGTATCTGTACGAATGGACACCTTCTGTCGGACTCAGTGATCCATTCAGCGCGCGACCGGTGGCGTCTCCGGATACGACGACGACCTATCGGGTGGTCATGCGCAGTGCACGCGGTTGTGAGCTTGAGGACAGCATCACTGTCTTCGTCAATCGTATTACTCTCGATGGGGGGCCGGACCGGATTATCTGCCGTGGTTCCTCGGTAAGAATCGGTGATATCGCCACAAGTGCTTCCCAACCCCTCCGTTATGAGTGGTCCCCACAGACCGGTATCGACGATCATACCATCCCGACGCCGGTGGTCAGTCCAGTGATTACGACGACATATTACGTGCAGGTGACTGACGGACTCGGGTGTGTGGCCGTGGACAGCGTGACTGTGACTGTGACCGAAGTGGAAATTGATGCCGGCCGGAATGTGGCAATATGTCCGGGCGACAGCGTGCAACTCCAGGGGAGTATTCATCGCGGATTGAATCCCTTTACCTGGAAATGGTCTCCGTCGTCGGGCTTGAGCGAGACGGATGTCCGCGATCCGCTTGCCTCACCCACCACGAGTACCTGGTACACACTGACTGTCGTTGACAGAAATGGTTGTGTCGCCCGGGATTCGTTGCTGGTGACTGTATGGCCGCGCGTGAAAGTGAACATCTCCGTGGAAGGCAGCAGCGTTCTTTGTGAAGGTGAGACCGCAATCCTCGACGCAGGTGGAGGATATGCAAGCTATCGTTGGTCGACCGGTGAAACCAGCAGACGCATTGTCGTCGACACGGAGGGTACGTACTGGGTCGAAGCGGTGACCGGAGACAACTGCCCCGCCGAACCTGATACCATTGCTGTGATCGTGACGGACAGACCCGTGCCGGTGATCGATGGGCCTGCGAGTGTCTGCGAAGGGGAAGCTGTGCGGTTCACGGTCAATGATATCGCGGGTGCTCTGACCCGCTGGCAAGTGTTTGGAGGGTTTGTTCTCGAGGGACATGATACGCACAGTATTCTTGTGCGCTGGGATAGTCCCGGCACATACCAGATCAAAGTCGAGCAGATATTCGGAACAGCGGGTTGCCGTGGAGACACGACGATTTCCGTTACCGTTCTTCCCAATCCCGAACCGGTGATTGCCGTGGATGGGCCACTGATCTTCTGTCAGGGAGAGAGTGTCCGGCTCGAAGCTGCTTCCGGATTTGCATCCTATCGATGGTCCAACGGAGACACCTCGCCCTCCATCGTTGTGACCGAGGCAGGCGAGTATACTGTCACTGTCTGGAATTCCATAGGATGTGAAGGAACGTCTCCCCCTGTCTCTGTCAGCGTGCACCCACTCCCTGAACCCGATATCATTGCTCTGACGCCGATGCCGGCCTGTGAAGGGGAGAGCGTCGTTCTCGGATTGCGTGAGCAGTATGCGCGGTACACCTGGTCGAACGGAGCGAGCACGGCGACAATTGAAATCGACGCACCAGGAATATTCACCGTTCTCGTAGAGACGGATGACGGTTGTGAAGCCGAATCCCGGGAGTTTCAGGTCGACTTCCTGCCCTTGCCCGAGCCGGTGATTGTTGCCGACGGTCCTTTGGAATTCTGTGAGGGCGACAGTGTGCGACTGCAGACGACAGAGACTTACGCTGAGTACTCCTGGAACAGCGGGGAGGCGTTGTCATCGATACTTGTCCGACGGAGTGGACAATACACTGTGAGTGTAAGAAATGACGATGGTTGCCTCGCAGAAGCGCGTCCGGTTGACATCGTCGTCCATCCACTACCTCCAGCACCTGTCATCACACGTCCGGATGACTTACTTGAGTCGACACCTGCCGTTTCATGGCAGTGGTATATCGTCGAAGATGGTGAGCTCAAGGATATTCCCGGCGCAACCGGTCGGCAGTACGCCGGTGAACCGGGTATTCTCTATCGCGTCCGTATCACCGATGGGAATGGTTGCGGGGCGCTGTCAGCTCCATTTATCTACGAACCCGATCTGGTCGCCACGACGACTGTCGCACTTCCTGACATCACGGCGGCGCCCGGTGACGTACTGCGTATCCCTCTGACTCTGCTCTCCTCGGATCATCTCACCGCTGCGGGAGTCACCCGTTTCGACGCCCGCATTCGTTTCGACGAAAGCATGTTGGTGCCTGTGGGAGCGACGCCGGCGGGGCGCATCGAGCGTGGGGAACGCATCATTACGCTGCAGGGAAATTTTAACGAGAGCATGCAGGTACTCACAGAACTGGAATTTATGGCAACACTGGGCGCACAGGAATCGGCCCCACTGGTTATCGAATATTTTTCCTGGGATCAGCCGGATGTGTTTATTACCCGGATCGACGGGCGATTGCGCATGGATGTCTGTCTGGAAGGAGGTGCCCGACTCTACGATGCCTCTGGCCGTATCGCACTCGAGGCCAATCATCCGAATCCGTTCAACAGCATGACATCGCTGACTTACGAGATCATTGAACGCGGTCGGACGGAATTGTATGTGCTTGATATACTCGGGCGCCGCGTGGCGACACTCGTCGACGGAGACGTGGACGCCGGCAGGTATCGTGTGCATTTCCTCGCGGACGGATTGCCTTCCGGTCTGTATATTGCCGTTCTTCGCACACCCACACAACTCCGCATGCAAACGATGAAACTCGTCAAGTAATGTATCGAGCGATCATACCGCGCCTGTAGTGCCACGCGGCGCTGCGTTTGAGGAATTGAACTGAGTTCATGAGGCTTCTTACCGTAGAGACGTGTGGCGCGCATCTGCGCTGATTCCGAAGGTCCTTCTCGCTGCGCCTCGACGGGGCAGGCAGGTTTCACAGTCATCACAGAGGATTTTGACTCGGCGAACGGAGGGCGGACATTCCTGTCCGCCTGGCGGGTTGGACAACCCGCCCTCCTTTGGCGGAGTTGCCTCTCATACTCCGCACTTCGCAAACCGCACTCCGCAAGCGACAAACCCTTCTGGCCCTTCGCGCGCTCCGTCGAAGCGAAGCGGAGGCGGGGTGGTTTCTCACACTCTGCAAGCGAAACAATTCGCAATCGGAGGACGATCTGGGTTTTCGATATTCCGTAATGATGATGACTCAGTTTGGATGTTTTTTTCATGAAATGCAACCCCGCTTGGGGGGTGGATTTTCATTCTGCCAATGACCCGTAATGTGTAACTTTCACGGAATTGATGTGTTTATCTTCCATCGTGTCCGACTGTCGAGCTCACAGCGACGCTGAATCATACTGAACCTTACAAAAAGTTAACGTTGTGTTGTGTCGATTATTACAGTCAATCACTTGACTCTCAGTGCGGAGATTTGTAATATCAAAAAAGACAGCAACATCTGAATAGAATCCCGGAGCCCGGCATGGAAGGGCGCAGTATTCGTCGGCAGAT
>JAGTUW010000317.1 GCA_018224345.1 Bacteroidota bacterium | reverse complement strand
CGAACATGTATGTACTGAATTCATCATTGACTCTGTAATGTCTTGAATACTGTCATCTTCCGCAGCAAGAATAAGCATACAATTCCCTATAGTCAAGTAAAAAATTACTGAATTATTTGCGGATAATTCACCTCTGGGAGGTCCACATACCCTACATCGCTGATATATTACGAATTAAACAGGGAGAAGAGTACATACATGAGAAAAATAAATTTTTTAATTCTGTTTAATTTCTGTGGCTCGAAAACGGAAATTTCCCTTTTTCGCCGCCGTTGAACGGCCGCAACAGGGAAATCGCTACATCGTGCGTGGGGGCGGAAAGGGATGTCGGTGCTTATGCAAAACTGCCTCTCATACCACAGGGACCATTCCATCTTTTGTAACGATTTCGGCTGCAGGGAGTCTAGTTAGCTGAGCGGTATGTGTCGGCTGCGCGTCAGCAAACTGTCCCTGACCGCGGGGTGATTGATCCAGCGCAGTGCCTGGTGATCCAGCGCCGTGCCTGGTGATCCAGCACAATGCCTGGTGAAGAAAGCGACACATCGCACACTGTGCCTGCATTGCTGCCGCCGGGTTGAGACATTCTTCCGTCGTCCGGCACAGTGCACCGCGATTCTTCTGCCTGGCAGGTCTCTTTGAGGTAGAATCGTCGTGGGCGGGAGATCTGCAAGCCCGTTCTCGTATGATGACATCGGTAACCCTCTCGCATAGCCGGTCTTTCCTGCACAAATCCGACGAGGTGTACGTTTTATTCTTGCGTATTTTGTCTTTTCTTGCTAGTATGAACAATACTGCATAGTACCTGTACCGGAGGTTCCCATGTTTCGACTGCGTCCGTGTCTTTTCGCACTGGCATTCCTCCTTCCGTTGACAATCAGCGCACAGCAGGGGACATTCGATCCACACCCCGTGTTTGACGGGGGAGGGATGCGTCTGCATCTGTCGATGCGCGGACAGATCGCACACAATGAAGTATCGATCATCAACGGTCTGCTCTGGCCGGGCGATGGTGCTTCCCACGGGAGGTTGCGGGGGATGTGCCATTCCTCGACCCCGGTGATGCTCGGGACGGTGAACGGCGAACGCCGTGTCTCCGCATCCTATTACCGTGACAATTTCATTCCCGGTCCGATCATCGGAGGCAAGCCTGCCGTGGATCCCACCGATCCGTTTTTCCGGGCTTACACTGTGACCTGGCAGGAAACGGAGACGGAGGATTACCGCGAATGGCCCGTGAACCTGGGGGCGCCTGTGCAGGAAAATGGCGAGCCGTTTTTCTACGGTCGCAAGCAGATGTTCTGGGTCATGAACGATCTGGATGCCGCGTCGATGATGGAGAACAATGGCTCACTTCCTTTGGGACTGGAAATGCGTTGTCTGCTGTACGAACCCTGGCCCGCGCAGGCCCGTGAGAATACGCTGTTGCTGCAGGTGACCTATATCAACAAGGGAAACGAGCACATTACGGACGCGTATGCCGGCTATTTCATGGATGCCGATGTGCGCGATGACTTCATGAATCTCGCCGGAAGCGATTCTCTCCGAAACATGGTCTATACCCGTGATTACAATACGCTGCGCGACGAAACGGGCATGCCTGCCGCACTGGGATTGCTCATGCTGCAGACTCCGGTCGTGGAGGCGGAGGGAGAACGCGCACGCTGGTTTGCGGGATGGAAGGAGGATGCAGTAAATATCCCTGTCTCCGCTGCCGTGCTCCCAATCAAATGGAGACCCACCGCGATCAGTGAACCGCAACTCGGCGACTACATCGCGCAATGGGATGCGCTGGTGCAGGGACAGGGCGCCCATGGGGTCCATGTCATCAATCCACACACTGGCGTTCCTTCCCGCTTCTGGCTTTCGGGCGATCCGGTGCGCGGAACCGGCTGGCTGCCTGAGCACGGACTTCCACTCTCCAACGGGGAGAATGTAAATCAGGGACCGGCTGATACACGTGTGCTGATTTCGGCAGGGCCGTTTTCACTCGCACCCGGCGACACACAGCAAGTCACCTACGCCTTTATCGCAACGCAGGGCGCGACTCCGGAGGCGGCGCTGCACGAGCTTCAGGATCGTGCGGAGTATATGCAGGCCTGGTTCGCTGAACGTCCGCCCGCCACTGCATATCGCAGTGCCGTCGTGCGTCCCGCGAACAGCAATACCGCTCCCGGCCAGATAGACGTGACCGCACGATTCGGCGATGTGCCGGTCGATTGCAGTGTGGAAGTCAGTGACGCCACGGGCAACGTGCTCATCACAGCGTCGCTCGACCGCTTCTCCGTTGAAAGTGAATGGGTGTACAGGACAACTGTGACGTTGCCGCAGCCGCACCGCCAGGGTGTCAACATCTCCTTCATCTCTGAATGGAACGGGGAAGAGGTGCGCATTCCCGGACGTGTGTCCTTTCCCGTCGGCGGGAGTGTCGATTTCGACGGCATCGTCATGCTGGAGGAAGGGGATGACAACGGACGCGTCGCACCGGATGAGAATGCAAAATGGTT
>JAGTUW010000316.1 GCA_018224345.1 Bacteroidota bacterium | reverse complement strand
TGAGGACATCGGCGATGACGGCTGCCACCTGTGCGGGGGTAAGAACTTCCTGATGCTCCTCGTATCGCACACCGTACCCTCCACCGATGTCGATGACACCCGGTGCATAACCAAGCAGCGGTACGATATCGTCATGAACCTGCAGCAGGATGCGCATTGCCTGACCGTACGGCATAGGGGAAAGAATCTGTGAGCCGAGATGAAAGGCCAATCCGGCGATCCGGAGGCCGGGCAGCCAGCTGTGCTGCGATGCGAGGGATCGAATGTCCGAAGGGGAGAGCCCGAATTTATGATCGGCTGCCCCTGTCGAAATGTACGGATGCGTTTCTGTCTCGATATCGGGATTCAGCCGCAATAACACATTTGCCACTGTTCCCGCTTGTGTGGCAAGTTCGGAGAGCAGGCGGCATTCGCTCGCAGATTCTACATTGAACAGACCGATACCCGCTCTCAACCCGTCCAGGATATCCGCAGTGGATTTCCCGACTCCTGTCATGATGATGTGCTGGGGTTTTGCTCCAGCATTCAGGACGCGATGGAGTTCTCCTCTGGAATTGACATCGAATCCACAGCCGGCACGGGCAAGAATCTGGAGCAGGGGGAGCGAGGCATTCGCCTTGACGGCGTAACAGGTTCTGTGTGAAAAGCCGGCGAAGGCAGTCCGGTGTGCCTCGAAGCGGTCGAGAACGGCATCAAGGTTGTAAAGATAGAGCGGGGTTCCTGTCTCGCGCACGATATCGGCAATACGGAGAGATCCGCAATGCAGCTCGCCATCAATATATATAAACCCATCTGCTATGCTCATTGCGCGATCCCTGCTTGTGACACATATGCGTCAGACAGCATCCGGACGACCTGCTGCCATCGGTGTGGCTGAAGACTATTCGAATACGCCCTCTTCCGGGATATGCGAGAAGAATTCATCATGCAGTTCGGTGACCGCCTCCGGTACACGATCCTCATCGATGACGCAGGTGAGATTGATCTCAGATGCTCCGTGGCTGATCATGTCGACGGGGACATCACGCAGTCTGCTGAATACCCGTGCGGCAATACCGCGTTCTGCACGGAGCCGCTCACCGACGATACAGATAATCGCCTTGTTCTTCTGCACGGTGATTTCACCGTATTGACGCAGTTCCCGCACCAGAACATCGAGATCCGGAGAGTGTTCGATGCTCAGTGATATACTCACTTCGGAGGTCGTCACCAGATCCACGGCAGTCTGATGTTCATTGAAAATATCGAATATCTTCTTCATGAAGCCGTAGCTCCCCAGCATGCGCGTCGAGGAGATATTCAGAATACTGATCCCCCGTTTGTAGGAGATCGATTTTACGGCGATACCGGCGGAGGCGATACGGGCTCTGATCAGTGTCCCGGAGAGCTGCGGTCTGCGCGAATTGAGTACGTGGACCGGGATATCCTTTTCGATTGCCGGGAGAACCGTCGCGGGGTGCAGTACTTTCGCACCGAAGTATGCGAGTTCGGACGCTTCTCTGAAGGACATTTCGCGGATGCGCAGCGCGCCCGGGACGATATTCGGATCGGCGGTGAGCATCCCGTCGACGTCCGTCCAGATCTCGATATCCTCGACGTTCATCACTGTCCCGACCACAGCGGCGGAATAATCGGAACCGCCGCGACCCAGCGTCGTGGTCACCCCGCGTTCGTTCGCACCGATAAACCCCTGCAGGACAGGAATAATCCCTTTCTTTACACGGGATCGAAGATGCAATTCGCAGGCCTCACGTGTGAGGTCGAGTAGCGGTTCGGCCTTGCCGAACGTACTGCCGGTGATGATGCATTTGCGCGAATCAAGCAGATCGGCCCGGATCTTGTATTCGCGAAGCGCCTCGGTGAGAATGGCTGTTGACATGCGCTCGCCGTAGGACATGAAGAAATCCAGTACGCGGGGGGAGAGGTCGCCTGTAATCGAGATGCCGTAAATCAGACTGCGGAGTTCCTCATCGAACATTTTGAACTGTCGTATCAGGACGTCCTGTTCACTGAGTCCTTTGATCAGATCGGCGATAATCCGGTAATGTCTGTCGATGACAGTGTCACGGAGTACCGTTCCCGCCTCGATGCGTTTGCCTTCGGCCGCGAGTTCAGCGCATCTGATGAGGGCATTGGTGACACCCGCCGCCGCGGAAAGCACGACGACAGGTTGCCGCTTGATGCGGGATTTGACGATCGTACAAACATTTGCCATGGCGGTTGCGTCCTCAACAGAGGTCCCGCCGAATTTCATAATGATCATGACTTCCGAACGATACTGTGTCGCAATGCGCGAATGCGCGAAAAAACAAAGATACGGAAAAAACAGGTCCCGGTGGAAATACACACACGCGCTATCCGCAGTCTCTGCCAGCAGAGCCCGATTGCCTTGTGGCCTCCCGGAGTTGCGTGCATGACAGGGAGGTTGGCGGTTTCCATTCATTTCGCGTCTTTGCCAGACATCATCTTGATGTCTTGATGCGGAGAGGTATGAAATTAATCGCCTGACACGTATATTACAGGACAACGGTGTAACGGACCGGAAGATGCGAAAGGTCGGACACCGAACGGAAAGAAAGAAAACGGGTATCCCGGTTTTGAAGAAAAAATAAACGGTAGTGTTTTTTAAGGATCGACTGATCATGCGAGGGTTGTACCGCATATCTCGACACATCGCGACACCTTCCCGCAACCACGTACTCAATACAGATTTGCATTCTTATGAAGTTCAAGACATTTCCCGGAGGCGTGCATCCTCCCGAAGAAAAGGAACTCAGCGAACATTGCGCCTTCGAACGCATGCCTGCGCCGAGCATGGTGATTATCCCTCTCTCACAGCATCTTGGCAAGGAGGCGAAACCCCTCGTGGCAAAACGAGCCGTCGTGGCAGAGGGGCAGGTTGTTGCCGAAGCCGATGGTTTCATCTCGGCCCCTGTGCACAGTCCGATAACCGGAACGGTGAAGAGTATCGGACGCGAAAGTCACAGCAGCGGTTATTCGAAGGATGCGATTACCATCGTGCCATTCGAGCCGAAGGAAGGGGAGGATGCCCCTGCACCAGTGACCCTTCCTCCGCTTGATCCGGCGACGGTCTCCGTTGAGGATATTCGATCACGTGTGAAGGAGGCGGGGATTGTCGGCCAGGGCGGCGCGGCGTTCCCCACTTTCGTCAAACTCACTCCACCTGAGGGCAAGGCAATTGAAACCGTGATTCTCAACGGTTGTGAATGCGAGCCCTATCTGACACGTGATGACCGCTTTATGATCGAGCGTCCGGACGACATCGTTGCCGGTCTTCGTCTGATCATGCGTGCATTGGGTGTGCACAAGGGTGTGATCGGTATTGAACAGAACAAACCGCAGTCGATTGCATCGATGGAGCGAGCGGTTGCCAGCGAAGAAGGAATTTCGATCTGTACGCTACAGACAAAGTACCCGCAAGGGGCGGAGAAAATGCTTATCAAGGCAGTCAATGGCCGTGTCGTTCCCGTAGGGAAACTGCCGTTGGAAGTCGGCGTCGTGATTCAAAACATCGGGACTGCCACAGCCATTTACGATGCTGTCGTGAAAGGTGAGGTTTCGATCACCGCGGCATTGACCGTGACCGGCCGGGGAATTCATACTCCGAAGAACCTGATTGTCCCAGTAGGGACATCGCTTTCAGAGGTGATTGCCTATTGTGGCGGATTGACGGACAATGCGGCCAAGGTCGTTGTCGGTGGTCCCATGATGGGTGTCGCACAGCATGATCTCAACGCACCGATCATGAAAGCGACCTCAGGGATCGTGGTATTGACGCGTGAGGATGTCCGCAGACAGGAGGAAACCGCCTGTCTGCGCTGTGGTAAATGCATTGATGTCTGTCCGCTTCATCTTATGCCCACACGTCTTGCGCGGCTCTCCGAACTCAACATGCTTGACGAGGCGGAGCGTCTCGGGATTACGGTCTGTATGGAGTGCGGGAGTTGCGCTTTCACCTGTCCGGCGAACATCCCGCTGGTACAGTGGCTGCGGCTCGGCAAGCAACGCGTAATGCAACAGCAGCGCAGCAGGAAGAGCTCTGCGGCCTGAGTGACCCTTGGCCGTGTATTCCCGTTATGTGCTCCGGACAGGCCCACGGCACCACTTCCACACGCGTCTGTACGACGTACGACGAAACAAACACGAACAGAATTCATAAACGAAACGAACAGGATTCATGTCAAGCGTAACAGTGACCGAGGCCTCGAATGGGTCAGAGCTTCTGCTCTCGACTTCGCCTCATCTGCATTCCCGTTGGACGACAAAACAGGTCATGTGGTTTGTCGTTCTCGCGTTGCTTCCTTGCGTGATTTCGGCCGTCGTCTTTTTCGGTTTCTATCAACTCCTTGTGATTGCCGTTGCGGTCATATTCGCTGTCGGGACGGAAGCATTCATTCAGTATTTGTTGAAGAAGCCGATCGCCGTCATGGACGGTAGTGCCGTCATCACCGGGTTGTTGCTCGGTCTGATCGTGCCGCCGCATTTCTCACTGACCTTCACCGCGCTCGGATCGGTGTTCGGTGTCGCCATCGGCAAGATGGTATTCGGCGGTCTCGGGTATAACATTTTCAATCCCGCCCTTGTCGGGCGTGCGTTTCTTCAGGCGGCATTTCCGGTAGCGATCACGACCTGGACCATGCCCTCCTACGCCGTCGATACCGTGTCGTCGGCTACACCACTGGCTGCATTGAAATTCGATGGGGTTGCAACTGCCGTATCACCGTTGATCATCGGAAATGTCGGTGGTTCCCTGGGTGAGACCTCCGCCCTGGCCGTTCTGCTCGGAGGCGGGTTCCTCCTGGTGACGGGTGTCGCCAACTGGCGTATCCCCGCTGCAATGGTCGTCGGTGTCTTTCTTTTCGGAGGGGCACTGTGGCTACTCGATCCTGCGGCGCCGAGTCCCGTTTTCCATCTGTTTGCCGGGAGTTTTCTCTTCGGAGCAATGTTCATGGCAACGGATATGGTCACCTCCCCGGTTACCGGGAAAGGGATGTGGGTATACGGGCTGGGGATTTCGCTCATGCTCGTCGTAATCCGTGTGTATGGCGGACTGCCCGAAGGCGTCATGTATGCCATTCTCTTCATGAATGCATTTGTTCCGTTGATTAACCGCTATACGCAACCCGGAATTTTTGGGGAGGCAAAGGCATGAAAAATATTATACGGATGCTCATCACCCTCAGCTTCGTTGGTGTCGTCTCCGGCGGCGGACTGGCCCTGCTCAGCAGTTGGGCCGATCCACTCATCGCCGCCAACAAGAAGGCGGATACTGAACGCGCCATTTTTCTGGTGCAAACCGAAGCTGACGATTATGAATTGGTGACCGATGTCCCGTTCGAACTCTATCGAGTATTCGATGAAACAAAAAACCCGGTCGGGTATGCCCTCCCTTGGGAAGGCAATGGATTTCAGGGGGCAATCCGCATCATGGTTGGTCTCAGTCAGGATCTGAATACCATTAAATCAATCGAGATCATCGACCAGACGGAGACACCGGGGTTAGGCACAAAGATACTGGAAGATCCGTTTCGTGGGCAGTTT
Source organism: Bacteroidota bacterium (assembly GCA_018224345.1). Lineage (GTDB taxonomy): Bacteria > Bacteroidota > Ignavibacteria > SZUA-365 > SZUA-365 > SZUA-365. The sequence continues at coordinate 4,925 of JAGTUW010000316.1, read as the reverse complement.
GAAGGTCTCAATGCCGATCCGCATGTCAAATGGGTCAAGGGTGCCCCGGCCACGGCGGACAATGAAGTTGAAACAATCACCGGCGCGACAATATCCGCTGTAGCGATCGTCAACATCGTCAACGACGGAATCGAAACGCTTCGTGCCGCGATCGCGGAAGGAGCCGGGCAATGAAAAAACAATTGACACTCTTCAACGAGTATAAAAAAGGAATATGGGACCAGAATCCCGTATTCAAAATGCTGCTGGGCCTGTGTCCTGTCCTCGCCGTGACCGTCTCGGCCATGAACGGTATTGCGATGGCCCTCGCCACGACCTTCGTCCTCACCTTCTCGAGTTTCATTATTTCACTGATAAGGAAACTCGTTCCGACGCAGGTCCGTATCGCCTCATACATTCTGATTATTGCGACCTTCGTGACTGTCGTCGATCTGGTCATGCGCGCACAGTTTCCGGCTCTGAGCAAGGAATTGGGGCCGTATATCCCACTGATTGTCGTCAACTGCCTGATTCTTGGACGCCAGGAAGCGTTTTCGTCCAAAAACAATCCCTTGCGCTCTGTTGTCGATGCGCTGGGCATGGGAACGGGCTTTTTGATTGCCCTCGCTTCACTCGGCGGGATTCGCGAGATTCTCGGTTCGCGAACGCTGCTTGGTCTGCAGGTGTTGCCTGACATGTTCGAACCATGGCTCGTGATGATTCTTCCCGCTGGCGCGTTTCTGACGCTCGGTGTAATGCTCGGCTTCCTGAATTACCTGACCCTCCGCAACAAGCGGAAAACGGATGAAGCCCAGCTCGCGCATCATCCGGAGTTGCCGATTATCGATACTTCCATAAGGCAGGGATAATATCATGGAACTCATTCTCATTTTTCTTTCTGCCGCACTGGTCAACAACTTTGTTCTTGCCTACTTTCTCGGCATCTGTCCTTTCGTCGGCGTTTCCAACAAGTTGTCCTCCGCGGTTCCGATGGGGCTCGCAACGACGTTTGTCATGGTGATCACCGCCATCGTCACATGGTTGATCTATCATCTTATCCTCGTCCCATACGAGGTGGAGTATCTCCAGTACGTTTCCTTCATCCTCGTGATTGCTTCTCTCGTGCAATTCGTCGAAATGTTCGTCAGGAAGGTCAGTCAGCCACTGTACAGGGCGTTGGGTATATTTCTTCCATTGATCACCACGAACTGCAGTATTCTCGGACTGGCGCTGTTCATGGTGCTGAAGGAATATTCCTTCGTGGAAGGCATTTTCTACGGCGTTGGTGCGGGCGCGGGCTTTACCCTGGCAATTACGGCCATGGCGGGAATCCGTGAGGAACTTGAATTGGCGGACGTCCCCAAATCATTCCGCGGCGCACCGATCACAATGGTTGTGGCTGGCTTGCTCGCCCTGGCGTTCATGGGCTTCGCCGGGATGATCACGGTATAATCATGCAAATTAAATCAGTTTAGACAGGAGCATACAATGATTTCACGTCGTTCGTTTCTGAAACTCTCTGGTCTGGCCGCCGTGGCCACCGGTGCGGGCTTCGGAACCGGCAGCATTCTCGCCGATGGTGAGTCGCGTCGCTTCGCCATGCACGCTTTTGTACCTGACGACGACCGTCTCGTCCGCGACATGCTGCACATGTTTGCCGCCGAACTCCCCTCGGGCTACGGCATGCCGGTCATCGATGCCGATACGCATTGGAGCGGAGTTATCCGGTCCGCACTCCGGCGGAACACACTCAGCATGGGTTCCGATCATGGGAGTGGACAGGTGCGTGTGCGGATGCAGCCCCTCGGGGATCCGATCCGCGGAGACATCCTCCTCACAGATGACCGCAAGCGTATCTACGATCCCAAAGGTGATTTCACTACTGCATTGCAAACGCTGCGCAGCAGTCTCAAGGCAGGTGAAGCGCGATACATGATCAGTGCGGAGTACATGGAGACCGCAATGCTGTCATCGCTCTTCTCCAGCGGCAGTGTTCTTGTCGTGGAAAATGATCGCGGCATCATTGATCGGATCACGCTCAGTGGAAGGAACCGTCGTCTCGACGTCACAGGCGCGCAAGGCCGTACCGGTGTGACCATCACTGATGCGGGTGTGCATGTCCATGAAGCGAGTTGCCGACACGGTCTCTGTCGCAATGCCGGGGTCGCATCACGACCGGGCGATGTCATCGCCTGCGCCCCCAACCGCGTCCTGCTTCGCATAGAACGAGCATAACGAAAGACACGGTATGTTCCGACGTTCTCCCCTCGCCGTGACAGTACTCACCCTCGTTCTTTTCGGCGTGGGGTTCTACGCCGCATTGGAATTCAGAGGGAAAAACGACGAAACAGTCACGCGCACACAGATCGCACTCGGGACACTGATTGAAATCAAGGTGCGCGGGATGCAAACAGCAGATGCCGATGCCGCCATGACGGCAGCCCTCTATGAGTTGCGCCGTGTCGATACACTGTTCTCTACATATCTGCCTGAGAGTCCGGTCTGGCGTTTGAATCATACCGAGGCCACGGTCGTCAGAGTCCCCCCGGAAATCCACGACCTTATGTTGCGTTGTGACACATTGTGGGAGAGGAGTAACGGCGCGTTCGATATCGCGATCGAGGAAGTCCTGCGTGCCTGGAAATTCGATTCCGGAAACCCGGCCATTCCAACCGACCATGTGCTGACCGAGGCACTCGGTCGCAGCGGATGGCGGCAGATCACTCTCGAACAAGGGAATTACGTGAGACGCAGTACCGGAGCGACCTTGAATTTCGGTTCTGTTGCCAAGGGCTATGCTGTTGATCGCGCTGTCGCGATACTGCGGCAATACGGTGTCACGGAAGCGCTGATCAATGCGGGAGGTGATATCCGCGCCATCGGCGGGGAATGGCAGGTGGGTATACAGCACCCGCGTTCACCCTCCGAATTGCTCACAGTCGTCAGGCTCGATGGCCGCGCGATAGCGACATCCGGTGATTACGAACAGTATTTCGAGGAGGGTGGGGTTCGGTATCATCACATATTCGATCCGGCGACCGGATTTCCTGCACGAGGATTGCGAAGCGTTTCAGTTATCGCAGACGATGTCGCAACCGCGGACGCCGTTTCGACCGCCGCGTTTGTCCTGGGGACGGGAAAGGGTCTGGAATTTTTGCGCGATTATCCCGATATTGAAGGACTGATTGTTGATGAACACGGTGTCGAACACAGTACACCGGGGTTCGAACGGTACAGAAAGAGGTAATACCATGGATATCAATATTCTGATCGCAATTGCCACGATGGGCGGACTCGGCTTCATTTTCGCGGGCGCTCTCGCCATCGCGGACAAAAAACTATATGTCGAGGAAGATCCCAGGATCGCAAAGGTCAATGAAGTACTCCCCGGCGTCAATTGCGGCGCATGCGGCAAGGCCGGTTGCTATGATTTCGCCGTGAATGTCGTCGAAGGTGAAATTGCCCCCAGTGGTTGCCCGGTAGGGGGACAGGAGGTTGCCAACGATATCGCGAATATTCTCGGTATCGATGCCGGTACATCGACAAAAATTGTCGCACGGGTTCTCTGTCGTGGCGGAAACATCGAAGCTGCACGCAAGATGGTCGAGTATCGTGGGCCACAGACCTGCTCGACGATGGATCTTGTCAGTGGCGGAACGAAAATGTGTCAGTATGGATGTCTCGGTGGCGGCGATTGCGTCGAGGCCTGCACGTTCAATGCGATTCATCTCAATGACAACGGCTTGCCTGTCGTAATCGATGATCTTTGCACAGGATGTGGGATGTGTGTGACCGCATGTCCCCGTGACATCATCGAATTGCACCCGGCGGACCGCGAAGTTTTCGTGTTCTGCAAAAGTCATGACGATCCCAAGACGGCCAAGGAAGTATGCGATGTGGCCTGCATCGGCTGCGGCATCTGCGCACGGAAATCCGACGGCGGCGTGATTATGGAGGATGGTCTCGCAGTGATTCAGTGGGACAAGTTTGATCCGGACAAAATTCCGTTCGATAAATGCAAGACATCCGCCATCTGCTATCTGCGTGAAGCTTTCGCAGAGTATCAGGTCGAGGAAAAAAAGGAAGCGAGCCGTATCGCTCCGGAACAGAACAACTGATATCCGGATACCGGGGGTCTCCCCTGAAGGCACTGCTTGTTGTCCGCTCACAGATCAGCCGCTGACAGGCCAGACCTGTTCAAGGTTGTCTCTCTGTCCGTCCTGCAGCAATCACGTCCAGGAAGGTCGCAATTGACCTCATCATTGCTGGAAGGAATACTACATGCGCGGTGAAGACATTTACGAAGAGGGGATTGTGCTCTCCGTCGATGAGGGACAGGCAACAATTGCCGTCAGCATCAACGATGCCTGCGAGGAATGTACTGCCAGGATATTCTGCGGCCCGGGCGACGCGAAGCAGAACACCGTCGTTGCCCGCGATCCCTTCGGTGTACACACTGGTGATCGTGTCCGCATTGTTGTGCACGGAGAAGATATGTTCAAAGCGGCTATTCTTCTCTACGGAATTCCTCTTCTCCTGATTCTGGGGGGTGTTCTCTTCGGAACGTATGTCTATGATCCCGGAATCATGGCGACGGAATTGTGGTCTTTCATCGTCGGTATCGGTGCCGCCGGGATGTATTATCTCATATTCCTGTTTGGAGGCTGGCACACGGATGAGCACGCGATGATGCCGGATATCGTTTTTGTGCAGGAGAAGGACTGAATGACAGATTCTGAGAGGCCCCGGAATTCGTTGACACACGAGGAAGTACTGGACGTTCTTCGTTCGCATTTCGAGTTTCCAGGGCTTTTCCCCATTACCATAATCTCGAGAAGCGGAAACGATTTCTATGCCCTCCTGCACAAGACCCTTGAGCAACTGCAGGGAGAAGCATCCTTTACCATTCAGGAACGCGCTTCATCCAGGAAGAATTTTGCGTCCTA
>JAGTUW010000315.1 GCA_018224345.1 Bacteroidota bacterium | reverse complement strand
GCCATGGCTAGCAGGGCCATGCCACACTGATCGCTTTTCCCCTCGACTGTGATGAGGCCGGTCCCAGCCCAACCCAACGATACGTATCAAAAAAAAACCGCCTGTGCAGGGCGGTTTTTTTCAATGCAAAAGAAGTACAAGAAAGGTATGGCTCAACTTACGGCATACTTTCGACATTGTCAAGACTTGGTCCAGATAAAAAAAGTCTGTCAGGAAGCTAGCCGGTGGGGCTGTCATCGAGGCGCAAGTGACGGGAGACAAAAGCAAGAATTCGCGATGGATTGATCGCGCGGAGCAGAAGCAGGGTCAGAAGGACACCAAGACCGTTGGCGATCATGTCGTATATATCCGCGATTCTCGTGGTGAACAGGTCCTGGTAAATCTCGGACAGAATCCCGAACGACACAGTAATGAGAGCGGAGAAGGCCAGGGGGGGGAGGCGCAGCGGTATTTTCCGGCGGGGGAGTTCCAGTGCCAGCCACAGCAGAAAAAATTGCATGCCGAAAAGAAGAATATGAGCGAGTTTGTCTGGTGCCCAGATGGTGATCCTGGGGAAGGCGCTGCCGGGAAGCGAGAGCAGAACCATGATCATCAGAAACCACAGGCTTGCGGGTAATGTCAGGATGAGTCGTGCTGCCCGTCTGGCACGGAGAGATCTCGACGAGGAGGGGGGGGGATATTTGTTCGTCACCGACACGCGACTGTCAGTGCGATCCGTCGTGCACAGACGGGACGGAGAACATACGAAACGTCTCGGGCAGGGCATCGAGAATATCTGTCGCTATCATACCGTGTTTACCGAGGCGATTGCATACGAGATCTCCCGCATGGCCGTGCAGATATGCGCCGATGGAAGCGGCCAGCTCCGGTGAGAGACCCTGTGCGAGCAGTCCGCCGATGATGCCGGAGAGTACATCTCCTGTTCCGGCTGTGGCCATGCCGGGGTTTCCTGTGGGATTGACAGAGACCTTCCCTTCCTGCGTCGCGATGACTGTCGGTGCGCCCTTCAACAGCAGCGTGACACCGAAGTCCTTCGCGAAATCCCTGGCGACATCAATGCGCCCTGCTTCGATCTCGTCCTTCGCAGTCGGCACAAGCCGGGCGAATTCACCCACATGTGGCGTGAGAATCAACGGAGTGTCGGTCTTTCTCAGGATATCGGTGTGACCTGCGAGGGCGAACAGTGCATCCGCATCCAGAAGCATCGGCTGGGAAGCGGAGCGGATCAGCTCACGTACGAGTTGTCCTGTTTCCTCGTGACGCGAAAGGCCGGGCCCGAGCACGACGGCATCAGCGCCATCAGCCCGGTCGCGTATGGCGTCGAAATCAGCCATCCCGAGACTGCCGGAGTCCGTTTCCCGATAGGGGACTGTCATCACCTCGGTGAGTCTGCTTTCGAGTATTGCGTTGAGGCTCGCGGGTATGCCGAGATGCACGATGCCCGCGCCACTGCGCAAGGCGCCCATCGAAGCCAACGAAGCCGCCCCGGTCAATCCGGTAGAACCGGCGAGAATAAACACACTGCCATTTTGATATTTGTGCGAATCCGCCGACCGCCGGGGAAGAAAATCACGGACATCCTCAACTTCGGTCAGAAAGGTCTGTGTCGCTTCACGCGCGAACCCTTCCTGCGGCATGGATATATCGACGACACTGACGGAGCCGGCGTGTCGTCGTCCCTGCCCGAGCAACAACCCGCGTTTGAGCCCGCCCATCGTAAATGTCGCGTCGGCCATGACGGCGTGGCCAAGTGCTTCGCCGGTATCCGCGTTGATCCCCGTCGGGATGTCCACTGCGACGACAGGAACGCGGGCTTTGTTGATTGCATCGACACAGTCCAGGACGAGCCCGCGTAAGGGAGAGTTCAGTCCTGTCCCCAGCATGGCGTCGACAATCCATGCGGGATGTTCGTTGAAGACCGTGGAGAGCAGCGATATATCTTTGATCTGCTTGATGCACAGCCGGGAATCCTGGCGCTCCATGTGGCGGAGAATAGTGAGATTCAAACCGGCATCACCTTTTGAATCTTCATCCGCACCGAGTGTGAGCACGCTGACCTCTGCGCCACGGTTGATCAGATGACGGGCCATGGCGAAACCGTCCCCGCCGTTATTGCCTTTGCCACAGAGCAGGATGATATGGCGGTTGCGCACCGGTCCGTAGCGCGCTTCGGCAAGGTCCACCGCGCCGCGTGCGGCATTCTCCATCAGCAGCAGGGAGGGGATATGGTATTGTGCGGTGGCTGCCTCGTCGCAGCGCCGCATTTCATCAGATGTATAAAGAGGACGCATATTCTAAAACAGCCGTCCCATCCAGTCGAGAATGACTGATGGGAAGAGTCCGACGAGAACGACGCCGAAGGTGGAGATCAGCAGCGCAACCGTGCCATCGATGGCGATATGCGGGCCTTCGCCTTGTTCTGCTGTCTCGAAGAACATCAGGACCACAACGCGCAGATAGTAATACACGGACACCATACTCGTGAGCACACCGATAATCGTCAGCCAGGTATAGCCGTTTTCGATGGCGGCGACAAAGATATAGTATTTACCGAAAAAGCCGGCGAGTGGCGGAATACCGATCAATGAAAACATGAACACGGCCATCATCACCGCGATCAGCGGCCGGCGGTAGTAAAGGCCCTTGAAATGCTCGAGGTCCGTGCCCTGTTGTTCCGCATTTTCCACCATCGAGATGATACCGAAGGCGCCGAGATTGGTGAATACATAGGCGATCAGGTAGAAGAGCACGCCGGAGAGACTGACGTCACCACCGGCAGTGATGCCAATGAGCATGTATCCCGCATGAGCGATACTCGAGTAGGCAAGCATACGCTTGACGTTTTTTTGTGCGATCGCGACGATATTGCCGACGAGCATCGACGCTACGGCAAGTATTGCGAACACCGTGTTCATACTTGCAGCCATGAAATCGAATGACGCGGTGAAGACCAGCAGCAGCGCGGCGAAGGCCGCGGCTTTTGCGCCGGTGGACATGAACGCGGAGACCATGGTGGGGGAACCTTCATAAACATCGGGCACCCACATGTGGAAAGGCACAGCGCCGATTTTGAAGGCAAAGCCGACGAACAGCAGACCCGCCCCTGTCAGGAAGAGCGGGTCGGCTTTGTACGCCGGCATATTCTGTGCGATCGCAAGTATGTTCGTCGAGCCTGTCGCGCCATAGATCAACGCGATACCATAGAGAAAGAAACCGGTGGCGAAAGCGCCCAGAAGAAAATATTTCAACGCCGCCTCGTTTGCCTTGAGTACGCGACGCGAAAATCCTGCGAGGACGTAGAGACAAACCGACATCAATTCGAGTCCGATGAAGGTCACGACCAGGTCTGTCCCGGACGCGAGCGCCATCATTCCGACGGCGGCCATCAGTACAAGATGGTAGAATTCGCCGTAGTTGACGCCGATCTTTTCGATGTAGTCGCGCGAGAGGATGATAGTGAGACCGGACGCCACCAGAAAAATAATCGCCGTCAGGCTTGCGAATCCACCGGTCATCACTGTATCAGCGAAGGCTGTCCCCCGCAGCGGGAAGGTCCATATCGCGAGCAGAATATTTGCCGCGATACCGAGAAGTGAAACCCAGTATTCCCAGGGCAGGGAATTCTTCTTCAGGGCGTTGATCATAATCACGATCAGCGAAAGCAGGATCGTGCCCATCATGGGAGCGGTGTGCAGGGTGTCAGTGAGCAATTGATTCATCGTATATGCCTGTAAACTCGGACGTCGAACATTTCAAATCTATGAGAAATACAGCAGCCAGATCAGAAAGAAAATCGGCAGAAGAATCGGGATCGAGTAGCGCAACATGTAACCGAAAAATGAGGGCATGTTCGCGCCGGATTGTTCTGCGATGGCTTTCACCATGAAATTCGGTGCATTACCGATATAACTCATCGCACCGAAAAACACCGCAGCGACACTGATGGCGACAACATAAATCGGGTGCGTGCAGAGAAGATACGAAATATTGATGTCATCGACCGCTACCATCCGGTTGGCGACATCATGTGCATGATAATGCATCAGCGTTTCGATGGTCGAACGCACTTCGCCGGGACAATCCCCGAAGCCCTCGGCCTGCGTCGCCCCGGTGGCGAGAAGATCCTGTACCTGGCTGATCAGTTCCGGCCGCACCAGCAGGCCGATCTCCGCGCTGAGGAAATTCAGATACGTGGGGGCGTTGTCAAGGAAACTGGAGAGAATCCCCGTTCCCCAGTAAAACTGGCCCGCGTGCTGAATGCCGAGCGTGCTCGCGTTGAGTTCCAGCCAGTCGAGCGCCGGAACCATGGTGGCGAACAGACCAAGAAAGAGAAAACCGACTTCCTTGATAGGGAAAAAGTTGAACTCATTTTCCTCGTGAATCTGCCGTTTCGTGGTGAAGTAGGAAGCGGCGGCGGCGGCGATCATAATGAACTCGCGCACAAACGGCGGATTCTGGATGAACACTGCGACAATAATGATAAGCAGAAAGGCGATGTTGTGCATCCCCTGGAATTTTGTTTCGTCAATTCCTGTGTCGGGCACTTTCTCTATCGGCTCATGGAATTTCCTTTCGAAATACCAGTCTGTCGCCAGAAACATCCCGAGGATGATCACCAACGTCAACAGCCAGATATGCCAGACATGCTCCATCACCCAGAAAAACGGGATACCCTTGAGATAACCGAGAAAGAGAGGCGGATCCCCGATAGGTGTGAGTCCCCCACCGATGTTACTGACGATGAAGATGAAAAATACGACATGGTAGGCGCGGAGCCGGCCCTTGTTGTTTCGCATGTACGGACGAATCAGAATCATCGACGCACCCGTCGTGCCGACAAAATTGGAGATGACGGCACCGAACGCGAGCAAGCCGGTGTTTTTCATGGGTGAAGCGCTGCCTTTGAGTTTGATATGCATACCTCCGGCGACGACGAACAGGGAGCCGACCAGGCAGATGAAACTGAAATACTCGATACCCGAGTGCAGCATCCGCACCGGGTTGTGCAGAATGAAGACATAGTAGACGATGGTGATCAGTCCGAGACCGATCGCGACGTGGGGAAAATAATGTTCCCACCAATGCTTGCTGATGAACGGCATCAACGCAATTGCGAGCAACAATGCCACAAAGGGCAGAATCATCAACGGTTCCGGCTCGATAATATGCACTGCCTCGCCTGCCGACGCAAAGGCCGGAATCGAAAACAATACCAGAGCCAGCGGCGTGATGAGACACACCGCGAAAACACGGGAAAAGGTTTTCAAGAGAATGCTCCTGATCATTACGGTTGTGAAACGGTCTTGGTCAACGCTTCACCCCGTTGTACCTGCTCGATCTTCTCTACCACACGCTGTACCGTCGGCTCCGATTTGGAGAGGAAGGTGCTCGGGTACACGCCGATCCACACAATAAACAGTATGATCGGCAGCAGCAACCCGATTTCACGGGCGGACAGATCGACGAGTTTGGCGTTTTCCGGATTCCGTGATTCACCGAAGACTACGCGTTGATACATCCAGAGCATATAGACCGCTGCGAATACCACACCGGTGGATGCAAAGACGACGTACCATATCGACCCCAGCACTTCGGACTGGAAGGAACCGATCAGAATGAGAAACTCTCCGACAAAACCATTGAGTCCGGGAAGGCCGATCGATGACAGCGTTACGATCATGAAAAATGTCGCAAACACCGGAATCTGTCGGGCGAGTCCGCCGAACTCTTCAATCATGCGCGTATGGCGCCTGTCGTAAATCATGCCCACAATGAGGAAGAGTGCGCCGGTGGAAAGGCCGTGGTTGATCATCTGTATGATCCCGCCCTGCATACCTTGTACCGTCACACCGAACAGACCCAGAAGAATAAAGCCCATGTGGCTGACCGAGGAGTAAGCCACGAGTTTCTTGACATCCTTCTGAACCATGGAAACGAGCGCCCCGTAAATGATGCCGACGACACCGAGAATGGAAAGCAGCGAGGCGTATTCGAGGGAAGCCTGAGGGAAGAACTGAATGTTGAATCGAATCAGACCGTAGGTGCCCATTTTCAGGAGCACGCCGGCCAGAATGACGGACCCGCCTGTCGGTGCCTGCACATGCGCATCAGGAAGCCATGTATGCAGCGGGAAGGCCGGGACCTTGATCAGGAAACTGAGTGCGAATGCGCCGAACATCCATGACTGCAGGTGCAGCGGAATCGTTGGTGCGATATCGAACAAACGTGTAATATCAGTGGTGAATTCGCCGCCGGGCAGTGTCGATGCGTAATATCCCAGCCAGATGATGGCGATGAGCATAAGCAGCGAACCGACCATGGTGAAGATGAAAAACTTCACCGTGGCGTAAATGCGATCCTTCCCGCCCCAGATGCCGATGATGAAATACATCGGAATCAGTATCAACTCCCAGAAGACATAGAACAGAAAGGTGTCGAGTGAAACGAACACGCCGATCATGGCGGTTTCGAGCACCAGCATCAGTGCGACATAGGCCGCAACCTGTTTCTGTATCGACTTCCAGGAGGAAAGGAGTACGATCGGAGTAAGAAACGTCGTCAGCACGACGAGCAGCATGGAAATGCCGTCGATCCCGATATGGTAGCTGACGTTCAACGATGGAATCCAACTCACTTTCTCGACGAACTGCATCGCGGGGTTCTCCGGGTCGTATCCGAAATACAACGCCAGCGAGACAATGAAGGTGACGAGTGAGAACAGCAGGCCGGTCCACCGCACCGCATCGTTGTTGCGGCGGGCGAGCAATACGATCGCAGCACCAATGAGCGGAATAAAGAGGATGAAATTCAAGACGTGTGGGATCATCGCTTCTGTCAGCTGAATATGAGAAGTCCTAGAATGACAACGAGACCGAGAACGATAAGCGCGGCATAATTCTGCACAACACCGCTCTGCATGAAACGCAAGGTGGAACTGACCCAGGCCGTGGTGCTGGCGAGTCCGTTGACGAAGCCGTCAATCAGACGCACATCGAACACGCGGTAGAGGAAGGAGTCGCTGGTTTTGAGTATCGGCCGCACGACGGTCGCATCATAAACCTCGTCCACATAATACTTGTTGGCCAGGAGACGATAGAGACCGCCGGTTTTTGCGGCGATGCGTTTGTCCGCCTCCGGATCGGCAAGGAACATCCTGCGACCGAACCAGAAACCGGTCAGGGCGATCGCGACGCTGATTGCCATCAGCAGATATTCTGTTGCATGATCGTGATGTTCGGGCAGCGCCATGATACGCTCGGCCTGCGCGAATACCGGGTGCAACCACTGGTGTATGGCATTGCCGCCGCCGAGGACTGCGGGCACGCCGACAAAGCCACCGACCACCGCCAGGGCGGCCAGAACGATCAGTGGGATTGTCATCGAGGACGGAGCCTCATGCGGGTGCTTGTCCCTGGCCCAACGGGGCTCGCCTTCGAATGTAAGTGTGACCATGCGGAACATGTAGAAGGCCGTCATCAACGCCGCACCCGCCCCCAGCAGCCAGAGCAGTGGCGAACCATCAGCCCAGGCAAACCAGAGTATCTCATCCTTTGAGAAAAAGCCCGCAAGGGGAGGGAAACCCGCGATGGCAAAACTCGAGATCAGGAAGGTCCAGTACGTAATCGGCATAACACGCTTGAGCCCACCCATGTAGCGAATGTCCTGCTCCTCATGCATGGCATGGATGACCGCGCCGGAACCGAGAAAGAGACAGGCCTTGAAAAATGCATGCGTCATGACATGGAAAATCCCGGCGGTAAATGCACCGACCCCCAGCGCGAGAAACATGTAGCCGAGCTGGCTGACGGTGGAATAGGCAAGGACTTTCTTTATATCATTCTGAACCAGACCGATCGATGCCGCCATGATGGCGGTCACTGCGCCGACAATGGCAACGATCATCATGGTGTCCGGCGCCAGCGCGTACAACGCGGCATTGCGCGCGATCATGTACACACCCGCCGTCACCATGGTTGCGGCATGAATCAATGCGCTGACCGGCGTCGGACCCGCCATGGCGTCGGGAAGCCAGATGAACAGCGGGATCTGTGCGGACTTGCCAGTCGCACCGATGAACAACAACAGCGTGATCCAGAATATCGTCCCTTCTCCGACGGTCCGCCCATCGGCCTGACCCATCACCTCGTTGAACGTCAGTGTCCCGAATTCACGGAAAATCAGGAACATGCCGATCATGAAGGCGAAATCACCGATGCGGTTGACCCAGAAGGCCTTGTTCCCCGCATCACCCGTCCAGGTAATCCCGACGCCGGGGAATTTCTTGTCATACCAGAAGCCGATCAGCAGATAGGAGCAAAGCCCAACACCTTCCCAGCCGAGGAACATCAACAGATAGTTGTCGGCGAGGACGAGATTGAGCATGGCGAAAATGAAGAGGTTCAGGTACGTAAAGAAACGCCAGAACCCCCGATCGCCGTGCATGTAGCCGATCGAGTAGATATGGATGAGGAAACCGACTCCGGTGACAACCAGCGTCATCAGTACAGATAACTGATCAATCTGATAGGCGGCGGAAACGGTGAAATCGCCTGCCGCTATCCAGGTGAACAGGGTCACTACCTGGCTGCGACCATCCGCCGGCATTCCCAGCATATCAATAAAGATGGCAGCCGTCAGGAGGAAGGAAAGACCGACGGCACCGCTGCCGATCGCGCCGACAATGGTTTCATTCTTGATTTTCCGGCCCAGCAGTCCGTTGATGAGCAGACCGATCAGCGGGAAAAGGACGATAAGACCGACGTATTGATACATGGATCCTGAGGGACGTTAAAAGGCTGATTCGGATGTATTGAAACGGCAGGCACTGCGCGCGCGCGGGCAATGCCACGACCGGTCCGTTACCACTTGAGAATGTTCACTTCGTTGATATTTACCGTTTGCTTGTTGCGGAACAGCGCCAACACGATTGCCAGTCCGACGGCGGCTTCCGCCGCGGCGACGGCCATGACGAAGAACACGAACATCTGGCCGGCTTCGTTACCGAGATACGAAGAGAATGCCACGAAGGTCAGGTTCACCGAATTGAGCATTAATTCGATGCACATGAAAATAATGATTGCATTGCGCCGGGTCAGGACGCCCACCACTCCGGTGATGAACATCACGGCACTGAGTATGAGATAGTAATGGACTGGAATCATGTGTGATGCCGTATAATTTCGTCAGATCAGGGAAAACGCTTTTTTGCCAACACGACTGCGCCTATCATGGCGGCAAGCAGCAGTATGGACGTGAGTTCGAATGGAAAAACGTACTGGGTAAACAGAGTGTTGCCGATATGCTCGACGGTACCGATCTGCACGGCGAGAGGAGATTGCTCCCTCATAGTGTCCAACGCGGCACCGCTTTTCCAACCGATGACCTGGACAATCAAGGCCAGCGCCAGCAGGGAGAAGAGCAGCGAAGCATAGTGACTCTTGCTGATGGTCTCGCGCAATGGCGCTTCATCCTGCAGATTCAACAGCATAATGACGAAGAGTACCAGCACCATGATGGCGCCTGCGTAGACGAGGATCTGTATGATTGCGACGAACTGTGCGTTCAACGTCAGATACAGACCGGCAAGAGCAATGAAATTGAGGATCAGGAACAGAGCGCTGTTGACGGGATTGGTCCGGGTGATCATCAGGAATCCCGATATCGCGGCTACCGCTGCCAGTACAATGAAAACGATCAATTCGGATGACAAGATTTCTCCGATATGAGATGGATAGCAGCTCGTAATCATACGAATATAGCCCTGTTCATCGTATGTTACAAACCTGTGAAAAAATTCTTCGGCAGCCCGCGCTGCATCCTCCCTGATCACCGGCTTCGGCATCGCATTCATGTCGGTCGCGATGATCGCCGCGGAATATGGAAGTGCGGCCTTGCCTACATCCAGGCGTCTCTCAGTGCACGCAGCATCGCTCCGTCAAAAGGTGGCAGCTCCTGCTCGTTGATACGGCCGATGGGGAACGGACCGATCAACGCATTGCAGATGCAGACCGACGTGCGGTTCAACACGTCATGTTTCGAGACCGTCATCTCCCGCACGTCGATGCCGCGGGCACGTGCGATGTCAGCGATCACGGAGCGGGCGGTTCCCGGAAGAGCATCATCAGAAACGGGGAGAATCATCCGCCCCTCCCGGAAAAGGAAAAGCGAGGCGACCGCTGTCTCGGCGATGTTGCCGTGCCGGTCGAGGAGTATCACATCGTCATATCCACTATCATGCGCCTCCCGAAGCGCCATGCGGTAGCCGAGATAGCTGGTGCTCTTGTGTCCGGAAATCGGGGAGGCGAATACGTCGTCCCGCAGAAGGAGTTTCCATGGGATGCGCGGACTCGGTCGTATATACGGGATGGCGCTGATAAGGAGTGTGCCCGCACGGTGGGAGCGATGCATATTCGTGTCTCCCGGTGTCGCCACCAGCTTGATCCGCGCTTCCATACCGCCGAGATCATTGATTGCGAGCAGTTCGCAGATCGTATCGAAGAGTTCCGCTTCCGTCGGCTTCAGCACAATACCCAGTTGCGCACAGGAATGCTGCAGCCGCGCGTAGTGCCGATCGAAATACGCGGGTTCTCCGTTCTTCCCGCGAATCGTCTCGAACACACCCGCACCGAAGATGAAGCCCGCGTCGAAGGCGGAAACCTGCGCCTCGGCTGCAGGGACGAAGCTGTCATTGAGAAAAACACGCGGTTGTACCGCAGTTGAGTTGCCGCTCATTCCACTCTCCTGGTTCAGGGAAATGCATCGTCACTGTGTTCTGTTTCCCGGGAGCCCGCTGTGCCGGATCGACCGGCTTCACCTGCGAAACCCGCGGAACGGAAGAAGGTCTGCCCCTTCTGCAGAGTTTCAACATACTCATCGTGCGGATCGGAATCATATACAATGCCACCGCCGACAGAGAGGTGACAAACACCATCGCGCAGAATGGCGCTGCGTATGGCGATGTTGAAATCCGCCCTGCCGCTTGCCGCAATATAACCGATTGCGCCGGTATAGACATGCCGTGTTTCCCGTTCGCATTCGTCGATGATTTCCATTGCCCGGATTTTCGGACATCCGGTGATCGACCCGCCGGGAAACAGGGCACGGAATATTTCACCGATGCCGATACCGGGAAGGAGACGGCCTTCGACGACGGAGACGAGATGTTGTACATTCGCATACCGTTCGATGATTTTATGCGCTGCGACCCGCACACTTCCCGGCGCACAGATTTTCCCGAGATCATTGCGTTCGAGATCGACAATCATCGAGAGTTCCGCATCATCCTTGTCGCTCTGCTGCAACTCCCCGGCAAGACGCCGGGCCTCGGCTTCATCAGCCCCGCGTGGACGTGTCCCCTTGATCGGCCTGGTTTCAATATGCTCGCCGTCAAGCAGAAAGAAACGCTCCATGGAAGTAGACAGCACCTGATGGTCGCCTGCTTCCATCCAGGCGTAAAAAGGAGCAGGGTTTTCGGCGAACAGATCGAGCCAGAAGGCAAAGGGGGACTCAGGTGAAGGAAATCGAAAACGCTGTGAGAGATTCACCTGATACACATCTCCCTCATAGATATATTGTCGTATGCGCTCAACCATTGCAACGTATGCAGAACGATCGAAATTACTGTGGGGATACCCCGCAGTTCCGCTGTGCTCCGTGGCTGCCGCTTTCTCACCGGGGTGCTGCGATCGGAGTCGCTCGTCTTCCACTGTTCCGTTCTGTGCTGCCGGAATATGTGATGGCGGCAGTGCTGGTAGAACACCGTTTTCATCCGACCATTCCACACAGCATTCCCGCGACAGCCCTGATTCCTTTGTGTGAACGAATATGCGGGTGGGAAAACAGAACCAGAGATCCGGTAAACCCAGAATATCCTCCGTCTCTGTGGGCAACGCTTCGAACATGCGTCCCGCTTCGTAGGCCACATATCCCGCGATCAGAGGCAGGGGTGCGCCGGTTTCATCTGTCCACCAACTCTCGAGCAATTGGTCGAGCAGGTCGAAGGGGTTTGCATCGAACTCTCGCTCCCCACGGTCACTGCGCAGCAGACAGCACCGGTCTCTGGCTTCGAGTATCAGGGCCGGGGCGAGTGCGGCAATGGAGTGCCGGCTGCAGGGGTGGTCTCCACCGCTGAGCAGGATGACGTGCTGCGTGCTCCCGGCCAGTGCATGCACTCTCCGCGCAAAGTCGGCCTCTGATTCCGGAACGAGTTGCGCAGTTTCCTCACCGGTCGGTGTGCCTTCGTCCGGAGGAAGCAGGCGGAAGGTGAGCCGGGGCAGTTTGGGGATTCGCGGGGGGGGAGCAAGGCTCATGCTTCTGCTCCGTTCAACCCCGGCGTTTGCTGCTTCGTCGTTCTTCCCGTGTCACCGGTTTCATCTTCTCTGTCATCGGATGCGGGGAAATCACTCCTGTGCGGCTGCGCTGCGCCGGTCGCGCTCGTGGCCGGCGGCCCGGGAACGAGAGCGAGAAAATTCCCGGCCATGCGTTCGCCATACCCGGTGAGAAAGGATTCCGGGTGAAATTGCACGCCGTGCAGCGGCAGTGTGGCATGACGGAGCGCCATGATGGCGCCGTCCGTGCTGTATGCGCAGGCGAGCAGCGGAGCGGGAGCGGGTTGAACCGCCAGGGAGTGGTAGCGTGCGGCGGTGAAGGGAGAAGGGACGTCCGCGAACAGGCCCTCTCCGTCATGGCGTATCGCATGTGCCTTGCCATGTACCGGTGCCGGAGCATGTACGGTGCGACCTCCGAAGAACTCATTCATCACCTGCATCCCAAGGCAGACCCCCAGGACAGGTATTGTATCCTGCCAATGCGCCAGCGCCGCAGCGCTCACTCCTGCGTCGCGCGGCGTGCCGGGTCCGGGAGAAATACACAGTGCATCCGGCTGTAGCGGGCGCAACGTTCCGATATCCTCCGTATTCCGCCGCACAATGACTTCCACATCCAGCGCCGCAAACAGTTGCACCAGGTTATAGGTAAAGGAGTCAAAGTTGTCGATGATCAGTAAACGCATGCGGGTAAAATAGCGACTGATCGGGGAAATGCAACGGGGGGTGGGGCGGCAGGAAAAAACCGTGGATTTCTCGGTATCAACTTCAGGACACAAAGGCACGAAGTTCACAAAGACACAAAAAGGTTTTCGAGGCGCTCCTTATTTCGTAATAAGCGTTTCGAAAAGCCATTGTGTCTTGGTGTGCTTCGTGTCTTGGTGTAAAAAAGTTAAATACCGCGGGTTTTTCTTTGGTTAAAGGGGCTAATTAGGAGGACGCATGTCGCATATAAGAAATAATCGTACGATACTATTGCATATGATTGATATTCAACTATATTTCATTCACTTGCAAAACATCCCTCCGGCAGGACTGTTTTCCGACCGATGGCCTTGTGCCCTCCTCTGGTGTCCGTACCGAAGACAACGCCAACCCTGACCGAAAAACGAAAGAGAAAAAGCACTGACCGCCACTGGTGGGATTTGCAGTTACACTCAATTTTATTAATTTCACAGGAGAATGCTATGAAAAGCATCGCGACTCAACTGAAAAGGATGAGGTACAGCAGTACAGCAGTACAGCAGTACAGCAGTACCTTCTCCGTTCCCCGGTGACCGTCGTCACCGATCGCACCTCACGACCGCCTTCCGGCACACCACCTGCTTCACGGTCATGCTTGTTATACTTCTCATGACCGCCCCCACACAGACAACTTTTTCGCAAACGGAATGGATCAATAATTACAAGGCCCATCCCATGGAAGAGGCGATGAACCCGCATATCGCCAG
>JAGTUW010000314.1 GCA_018224345.1 Bacteroidota bacterium | reverse complement strand
GACAAGAAGGACAAGAAGGGCTTTTTCGACGCCAATAAAAAAGGTCAGGCGTTACTGCACCTGAGTTGGCTTGATTCTTTGCGGAGAGGGTGGGATTCGAACCCACGGTACGCTTTCACGTACACACGCTTTCCAGGCGTGCCAGTTAAGCCACTCCTGCACCTCTCCGGCGGACATATTCCAGCGCACTGGAATATGCAAGATTTAAAATGTACGTTTTTTCCCTCTCAGAAAAAAGTATGCCTCACAAGGCCATTAAAGACATGTTATGACTCGGTAAAAATGTCAGGGTATTAACTCGGTAGAAATGTCAGGGTGAATTCTTCACCTTGTGGCATTCATCACGAAGGAACCTCAAGGAGCATCGCAGATGACAGTAACCCTGACTATGAGAGCAACAGAGCGAAAACGCATCAGTATTCATCCGCAGTTCCTTTGAGGCAGTGATAGTGGTGGCTGATACTGTTCCAAATCGGCCGGGTAATTCTTCGAATCCAACCTCCTCCACCTGAATATCAGTCGCTCAAGTATGGTAGACAGAGGTCGACTAACTCGGACTCCGATTCGCTTCGATCTCCCGTAAAAGTCCTGCGAATCTCCTCACTAAATCTTCTGGAATATGTAGTGGATTGTTCACGTGAATTTTCTCCGCAATATGAATAGCCTCATCGGCACTCATTCCATTTGCTTGTACAAGGCTCGTCATTATCTGCAATCCCCAGAGTACATTCACCCCATCCGCCTCACATGCGGTGCGCAGTGCTTTGTCATTCGTTACACATGTATAGCCCATGTCTGATGCAACGATCAGAGACAAATGATCATGGAAGGACAGACGCCCACGCGATGCTGCAGCTCGTGTCAATTGGCTCAGCTCTGGCTCCACAACTTTCACGCCAAGCCGTTCACATTCAGTCACGCTCAGTCCATCAACCTCCTCGAGGATAAGTGCAGGAATGCAGACCCTGGCGACATACTTGTCAACGGAGGTGAGAACAGAAATGTCCGACTGTTGGTAATCGATCAGTACATTCGCGTCCAGAATCAGGATCCTTGTTTGTTCAGTCATCCATCCTCTCAACCAACCCACGATGAGCTCAAGTCACGCATATCCTGAAGAGAAATCCCAAGGACTTCGGCGCCTCGACTGAGACTTATTTTCTCTTGCTCAATTGCTTTACGTACCAAACTGACAAGACGATCCTGCATGAAATCTGCTCGCGAGAGACTATCAGGTTCGTCTGCGGACCGGTTCTCCGGAAAGCCGGCACGAAATTCATCATGGGTTAACGCGTATGGCTCATCATCCCGGAGGAGAGTCCGCCCATATCGGCGTTTGCAATCCATCTGAAAACGCGTCCAGATATTCCCGGGACCGTTGTATTCCGGAGCGAGCCGGTGAAGTACGGTTCGATAACTGACTCTGAAGATACGCTTGACTTTCAGCACGCGATCAATAAGCGAAAGTCCGTATGCGTCATTCCACTCCTTCTCAAAGGATCTGTGGGGCATGAGAAAAGCAGCTGCGAACGCGTTCGCTTCTGATTCGTGTTCGTCTTTTTCATCAGTTTGATTGACGTCGAAGTCTGAGAGGTGCATGATCAAATGGCCAAGCTCATGAGCAGCAGTGAATATCCATCGTTCAACAGAAATACGATTCCAGGTGTTGACCAGAACGGCTGGCCCTCCATCCTCTTCAGCAACCGATAGACCAAAAAAGTCGTTTGAAGCTATCTTCATCTCTCCAACCTTGATGCCTTCAGACTCAAGGAGACCACATATATCACGAATGGGCTCTTCTGAATCCAATCCGAAAGCCTCACGAACACTGCCTGCAATATCCTCAGCTCTGCGATTACGGATCCGGGACTGGCTTCCGATAGCGGCAAGCTTATACTCGACTCTATCAGCAAGAATGTTCTCGATGTCAGCAAAGTCGCGAAGCCAACGAGCCACATCAACAAGAATTTGCTGACGGCTGCGCATTTTTTTGTTGGAACGAAAACGGATTGCACGCAGCTCATCGACTGGCTCGACCAGCTGTTGAATCGGAACCTCAAGCACCTCGGCAATCGATATGAGGTTGCGCACTCTTGGTTCTGATCTTCCAGTCTCAATATTTCGGTATGCCGCTATTGAAAGCCCCGACCTGCTCGCAAGCGCTTTCTGAGAAAGCCCTTTCGCACTTCGCACGCGCCGGAGGTTCAAAGCAATGGTGTTCTCAGCCATGTCTCATCTCCTTGTGCTGCAAGGTAACACAAAGAACAATATCTGTCAATAGCACTGGTCTTCTGGATGAATATTCGGCAAACGTTACTACATCTCTGTTTTGTGCTACCGAAGACTCGAAATGCGACATCCTCCATAAAGGGCACCCAGCACCTGATATTCGACTAATCGTGGATGTTATCCGGATGTTTGTGTGCTCGAGAAGTACTGGCAGTCCTGTAAATAATGAGGATCGAAGCATTCAGCGGATAATCCCACCCTCTCCGCTTCCCATACGAAACAGCCCGGAATAACTGATTTCGGGCTGTTTTTGTTGATTCTCGTCCTCCTGATCCACCTGAATCCACCGGTTTTCACTGGATGGCGGATGTGTGTTGGCGATATGCCGTGTGAGCCATGCGCGCCTCATTTCAATTCACCTTCGAAAAAACGCTCCACTGCATACTCCATGAATATGGAATCCATCTGCCTGTCGGCTGCGAGCACTGTGCTGTCGGGACCGACGAGAACCAATCCGGAATTGTATGCTTTGAGTTTGATCCTGAGCTGTTCCACTTCCGCGTTCTCCGCCTGGACATGCGTCCAGGGCATGGAAAATCCCTGGCGCTCGTACGCGCGCACGACGTTTTCCCCGGATGGATATCTGTGCCCCCATCGGTCATGGTAGATCCAGACCCGTACGATGCGGAGTCCGGATGCTGCGTATCTGTCGTGTATTGCTTCGAGACTGACAACATCGGCCACAGGCCCGCCTCCCAGGACGAGAATATAGGGCACTCCCGCCAGGTCGGCATCGGTGATGTATTGCGTCGAATCGCGCAGCGTCGCGAAACGGAATTCCGGCATCGGTTTGCCGATGACCGACGAATCGACGGGAAGGGAGAGATAGCGCGGCACATTGCTCCACCGGTGTTCGAGATCTGTTTTTCGCCGGTTGCGTGCCTCATCGGCGACGGACCTTCCCTGCAGATGGAATTCCTCTTCGACGACGGTGCCCCTGAAGATCTCGGCTGCTTCCACCATCAGGTCGCTCAGGCGCTGGTCCCGCGTCTCTGATGTATCCTGATTGATCGTTCTCTTCAGAAGTTCGTATGCGTCGAACGCCGTCGTCGGGGAAGGATGCTCGCGCATGACTCTCAGCGCGTACGCATCGCGCAGGCTGTCTGATACGGCGCTGAACCTGCTGTAGAGCGGTCGCAGGTTCCACACCGGAGCATCGGGTGAAATGGCCTCCGTCGCGAAACGGACCATCGCGCGGACATCCTCCGCGGGTTCATGAAGCGTGTTTTCCTCACGATGGATTTCATAAGGTGATACGGCGTTGAGATACAGAAGCAGCGCGCATTCGAGCGCACGCCGATCATCTGTCTGCTTTGCCAGCTCCACTTCCGCGGCATAGATCGATGCGCTGTCGGCTTGCCTCTCCCGTATGCGCTCCCAGTCATCGGAATTCTCGCCATCCCCGGCCAGGGGCATCGGTTCGATACCCCGGTCGCGATACGCATGCCAGGCGAGACTCCCACTGTCGGCGACAGGCAGAGAGCATCCGCCACCGATCTGCCCATACGCATCGAGACGTCTCCGCAGTACGGCATAAGGATGCTCGAACGGTGCTCCGGAAACCATGAGCGGTCGATCGGCGGCGGAGGGATCGTCCCGGACCCCGGTCAGTGCACCGTAGTCGAAATGTATCGTGAGCAGGGAATCGTCGGCGCGTTTCATGGAAAAGAAATCACCGCCACCGTCGTAGGCATAGCTGTCCTGATCCGTGCCGTTGACCCACCGGTCGGGCACGATGCCTCCGAGGGAGTATTGCAGGGGTGTCCTTTTTCCGAGGTAGGTATATTCCATACCCTGGCGGTTGTTATAGACGATCATTACCGAAAAGCTGCTGTCCGCCACGCGCTGCATCGGAACGATCCTGTACTCCGGCACATCGCCGGCATCGTGATAGCTCACGAAGATGCTGTCAATATCCTCCAGCGGCAGGAAGCTGCTGCGCTGCATGCGTGCCTGCACCGTGCAGTCGATCAGTGAATCGATGAACAGATAGCGGGGTTCGGAATACGCATGATCCACGCCCGCGAACTGGATGTGATACAGACCGGGACGGAGCTTGGTGATGAATGAACCATTGTCGGCCACGGCGATCTCTACCGTCCCTGCGTAGCGATCACCCCATTTGTACCGCCACATTTCGATGTGGGCTTTCTTCATCGGTTGTCCGTCATAACCTGCGACGGTGCCCCGAAACAGCACGCGTTTCTGCGCCGTGACGCTACTGGCGCCGGAAAGGAGTATACAGAACAGCGTTGCGAGAAGGATGCAGATACGCAGCATGGGTGTTTCCCGACAGAATACGACAAGGAAAGACGGTATCATGATCGTAAACTACAAAATAATGAATTTATGGACAATGCGATCCACCCCCGGTGCTTCGTCCCTGTGATGAAGGGAATTTCTCTGCTGACCGAGTGAACGCACCATTGGCGGTTTTTCCAACCTGCCACTGGACTTTGGCCTTCTGAAGCGTAAAATACCGCACTGGCAAAGCACAGAGAGAGTGTGTGCTCCAGCGGTGGATGCATCAATAAAAAAGCCCTCCCCGGAGAAGGGAGGGTGTTTCCCGGGTCCGACTGGGATGGCCGTCCGCAAGATGCCGTTCCATCGACTGGATTGACAATTGGTTCTTTATGGGATGTGAGCGACACAGGAGAGTTGCGCACAGCCGCAACCTACATGACAAAATCATATGGCTCCTCCAAAGAATTTGTGAACAGACAATGTGT
>JAGTUW010000313.1 GCA_018224345.1 Bacteroidota bacterium | reverse complement strand
GGCCTGTGTCACTGCGGCCTGTGTCACTGCGGCCTTCCTTGGGACGCACAGCATCGCCCTGTGCAGCAGTATCCGGAGAGGGATCGCCGGGCGCGTTGTTTTGCGCAGACGCCTCTTCCGGAGGTGTTTCCGCTGGTGGCACGTTGTGCGGGAAATCGTTCCCGGGGGAACTATGTGAATCAGAAGGTGTCACAGCAAGTCCATTGAATTAGTGACCTTCTACGCAGATCAGGAACCATCCTGTGCGCGAATGTTGTCATAGAGCGCGCGGAATTTCTGTACGTCTTCCCAGGTAGGACGTTTCCAGTTCGGATTACGCAGCAGCGCAGCGGGGTGATAGGTAACCATGAGGGGGATGCCCTGATAGGTATGCACAGATGCGCGCAGTGTCGTCAGGGAAGCATTTGTCCGCAACAGGGTCTGCGCTGCGATTCTTCCGAGCGCCAGAATTATTTTCGGTTGCAACAGCGCCAGTTGCTTGTGCAGATATGGTTCGCATTGTTCGACTTCGGAGGCAAGAGGATCCCGGTTGCCGGGAGGGCGACATTTGAGAATGTTGCAGATAAAAACATCCTCGCGCTTGAGTTGCACGGCTTCGAGAATCTTGTTCAGAAGTTGCCCGGCGCGACCGACGAACGGCTCGCCTTTTTTGTCTTCTTCCGCACCGGGGGCCTCACCGATAATGACGATATCTGCAGCAGGATTGCCGACACCGAAGACAACGTTGTTGCGGGATTCACCGAGAGCACAATTCATGCACTCACGAATCATTGCGTCAAGTTCCGATAGACTTCCGGCGGTTTTCCAGGTTTCGGTCACAGCCCCGGACACTTCCGTCAATCCCTGCGCCGCAAGCGCGGCCCTGTGCAACACCTCCTCGTCTATGTAGAGGGTGTCGCCGTGCAATTGTTTCTGTTGTTTGAAATACCGGTAGAGTTCTGACACAGCCACTGGGAAATTCTGATTGATAAACCCGATCTCATCGTCACCTCTCGCCTTGTGGCGGTCAGCCGCGCTGCCGGGAATTGCATGAATGAAAAGATAAAGTACGAAGGAGCAATGTACCTGTCAATGGCATCAGTGTAACGCCCTGTGCAGGTGGCGTAAGACATGCCGTGGTGTCAGCAAATTCCCGCCTCTGCTGCGTGCCACGAAGGGAACGGGCAGGAAAACAGGTCACCCACCCGTCGTTCGCAATACCTGCATGCGGTCGAGAATCACGCCGGCAAGATCGTTCTTGCTCAGCAACGGAAGTTCCTCGCTCCGGCCGTCGGCGAACAGAAGAGTAGCGATATTGCTGTCGCCACCGAATGCCGCTCCTTCGGTCAGAGGATTGTTGAGGACGATCATCCGTGCATGCTTCTCCTTGAGTTTGCGGAGGGCATTCTCGTGCTCGTTGTCTGTCTCCAGAGCAAAACCCACAAGTACACTGTTCCGGCTCCGCTCACCCAGAGTCCGGAGAATGTCCGGCGTCCGCTTCAAACGAAGCGTCAGTCCTGCATCAGTAGTGCTGTCTTTTTTGATTTTGCTGTCGGCGGGTTCTGCGGGAGTGAAGTCCGCCACGGCGGCACTCATGACAAACATGTCCTGTGTCTCCGCGTGCTGCATGACGGCATCGTACATCTCTTGCGCACTGACAACATCGATGCGTTCGACGCCTGCCGGCGCAGACAGATGCACCGGACCCGCGACCAGCGTCACACGAGCCCCACGGCAGGCAGCTTCGCCCGCGATAGCGAAACCCATTTTTCCGGAGCTGTGATTACCGCTGTAGCGCACAGGGTCGAAGGCTTCGCGTGTCGGACCCGCCGTAACCAGCAACGAGACACCCGTCAGCGTACCGGATGTGTCGTCGAAATGCCTGTGGAGAATGTCCATGAGTACAGGCAGGTCCGGCAAGCGTCCGGGACCCGTCAGGCCGCTGGCCAGTTCGCCGCTCTCCGGCTCGATGATGTGGACGCCGCGGTTGCGCAGCACACCGAGGTTATGCTGCGTTGCTGCATGCACGTACATATCGGTATCCATAGCCGGGGCGATCATCAGAGGACAGCGGACAGCGAGTGCAAGCGAGGCAAGCGCGTTGTCAGCCATGCCCTGCGCAAGCTTCGCCAATGTGTTCGCAGATACGGGGGCGATGAGCATCAGGTCGGCCCAGAGAGCGAGATGGATGTGCCAGGTCCCCTTCGAACGATCCTGAGGGAACATGTCCAGAACAACATCGTCGCCACTGAGCGTTGCCAATGTGAGCGGAGTGATGAATTCACAGGCGGACGGTGTCATAACGACACGGACTTCCGCGCCTTCTTTCACCAGCTCACGAACGAGCAGAGCGGATTTATATGCGGCGATGCTGCCCGTGACGCCGAGGACGATATGTTTTCCGCGGAGAGCCATACCCGGCAGACCGGTGCTCTCAGTCTTCCTTGTAACGATAGGAAATGCGTTCCGTCAGAAGATCGTCCACCGCGCGTTGTGTGGGCTTCGACATTTTTTCGTATTCAATGCTTATGCGCATCTGTTCTGGATTAATTTCGATTTCCTCTTCCGAGTCCGAACGCGGCACAAACATCTCCAATTCCTGATTCAAGCGAATCTTCATTTCTTCATTGACCTGGCGCGCACGATTCGAGAGCACGACGATGGCTTCGTAGATATTCTCGGCATGCGTATCGATCACCGACAGATCAAGGGGATTAAGGGACATGGAAAAACTCCTTTATAAGAAAGTGAAAAACTCGTCTGTTACTTGCGTATACGTGTTTCAATAATATCAGCTACTTCCTGAACAGCGCGATACAGATCATCGTTCAGTACGACATGATCGAACGACGGCGCCTGATCGAGTTCCCAGGCGGCGCGTTCGATGCGGCGGTCGATAACGTCCCCGCTGTCGGTGCCGCGTGCCTCGAGGCGTCCGCGCAGCACATCAAGCCCGGGGGGGCGGATAAAAATCAGAACTGCGGCATCCCCATACCGCTTTTTGACTGACAGGGCACCTTTCACATCGATATCGAGAAGCATATGGGAGCCAGCGGAGAGTGCGTGCTCGACTTCCGCACGGAGTGTCCCATACAGGTTTCCGTAGATTTCCTCCCACTCGACGAGTCCGTCTTGCGCGATACGCCGGTCGAACTCTTCCCGGGAGAGAAAGTAATAGTCCTTGTGCTCCTCTTCTCCCGGCCGTTTTTCCCGTGTTGTTGCGGAAACCGAGAAGCGGAGAGACGGAAATTGCCGGAGCATGTTCCGTGCGATAGTTGTTTTGCCCGCACCGCTCGGCGCGGATAGCACGAACAGCATGGATACCTACTCGATGTTCTGTATCTGTTCGCGAATGCGTTCCAATTCTTCTTTGATACCAACCACCAGATGTGCGATATCGGCATCATAGCTTTTCGAACTGATGGTATTTGCTTCGCGATTCATTTCCTGCAGGAGAAAGGAGAGTTTACGCCCTTCGGACACATCGGAGGCCAATGTTTCGATAAAAAACTTCGTGTGGCTGCGAAACCGCACCAGTTCCTCGGTAATATCGAGTTTGTCGGCCAGCAGTGCGATTTCCATATCCAGACGTGCCGGATCGATTTTCTCCTCCACCAGCAGAGAGCGCAACCGCTCACGTAGTTTTTCCCGCTGCAGCATTGATCGGCCATGCGAGAGTTCCTCGATACGGTCGATGCTGTCGTTCATCACCCCGACGCGTTCGGTCAGATCACGTGACAACTCCTCTCCCTCTTTGCGGCGCATTTCGGACAACGCATGCAGCGACTGTTCGAGTCCGGCGACGACGAGCTTCCATTCCTCTTCCGGGAGTTCCTCCTGCTCGCCGGTCGAAAACACGTCCGTGAATTGCAGAAGGTGATCCATGGTAACGGCATCCTTGAGCCCGACGGCGTCACGCAGTTCCGTCAGCAGACGATAGTAGGTCTTTGCCGCCCCCGGATCGAGATGGACAGGCGCAGCCTCCCCGTTGAGGCGGTCAATACTGACGGTCAGATTGATCTTGCCGCGCTTGAGTCTGGCACGTACCATTTCTTTCAGGTCCAGTTCTCTGACCTGCATATGCTTGGGCACACGTGCGGAAAATTCATAGAAACGGCTGTTGACGGAACGGATTTCCACCGATACTGTCATTCCGTCGCCGGAGAGTGTCGCGTTTCCAAAACCTGTCATGCTGATAAGCATTCGCGTCTACCCACAAAGTGCGTAACTCGTTACGAACTTTCAAGATACGGAGAACGGTGCCGGGAAGCAACGAAAGAAAATTCCACTGAAGAAAAAACCACCAATGCACCAGCACACAAACAAGAGCACGAAAGTTTTTCGAAACGCTTATTATGAAATAAGGAGCGACCTGAGACCCTTTTCGTGTTCTTTAATCGTGTTTTAGTGACTTTGTGGATTTTTCTTACCGCACCGCATGCCCGCAAAACTACCTTTTTTCCCCAAGGACATTTTCGTAAAGTTGAGAATAACATTTCGAGATGCGAGAAGAGATGCACGGAAGAACCGTCCCCGCCAATTTCAAAATTATCCTCGTCCTCCTGGCCATCGGCATCGTGATCGGTGTGCTGTTCTATACGCAGTCCATTGTCGAGAAACTGCAGGAGCGCGAGCGGCAGACAGCGGACTGGTATACCAAGGCGATGGAGTACATCATCAGTGATGCCTCGCAGACGGGTGATTACACCTTCGTTTTCAGTATCATTCAGAACATTGATTTCCCCATTCTGATGACCGATGAGCACCTCGTCCCGACGACCAGTCAGAACGTGGATGTGGATTCGGCCTCGCTCACCCATGAGGAGATCATTGCCGAACACGTGAAACTCCGGGATCAATTCGCGAAAGTCAATCCGCCGATCGTTGTCACTTACAACGATACGATGGTGCTCAATTACGTCTATTACGACGAATCGGATCTGGTCAAGGAACTGCGGGCCCTTCCCTATATCGAAATTCTCGTCGCGACCATGTTCATTCTCATCGGCTATATAGGCTTCAGCTATATCAAGCGCAGCGAACAGGCGAATATCTGGGTAGGCATGTCGAAGGAGACGGCACATCAGCTCGGAACGCCACTCTCAAGTCTCCTTGGCTGGCTGGAATTGCTGCGGGCGCAGCAGGAGGACCCGGAAGGGATGCAGGAAACGATCGAAGAGATGGAGAAAGACGTCAGCCGTCTCAACCGTATCGCGTTGCGCTTCTCGAAAATCGGATCCAAACCGCAGCTCGATGAACAGAATCTGATGGACACCATACACAAAAGCGCGGACTATTATCGCCGGCGTACTCCACAACTTGGAAAGAAAGTCGAGATCATCGTGCCCGAGACCGGTGAGATACGCGCCCGCTACAACTCAGAATTGATGGAATGGGTGTTTGAAAACCTGCTGAAAAATGCCCTCGATGCGATGGAACAGAATGAAGGTGTCGTCGAGTTTTCGGTTCAGCAGGTCCGCCGCCATATCAATATCGATATCCGGGATACAGGCAAGGGCCTGGACAGCCGTCTGAAAAAGGATATTTTCCGTCCCGGATTCTCCACGAAAAAACGCGGATGGGGCCTCGGTCTCAGTCTCGCCCGCCGCATCGTCCAGGATTATCACCACGGCAAACTCTTCGTACTGGAATCCACACCGGGCAAGGGGAGCACTTTCCGGATCCAATTGCCGGCGTAAGCCTGTGCATGGCGGAACGTATGCTCACGACATACGCGTATTTATACCCTGATCATCTTTATTTACGGCGTGCTTCATCACCTCAGCCGCTCGCTTCTTGATTTCCCGGTGGAAAAGTCGTACATATTCTCTGTACAAATCAGGAGAATGTGGAATGGAAAAACTGCAACAACAACTCGCGGTGGCACGAGGCGAAACAGCGGCACAGGTGGTGTTTCGCAACGCCCGTATCATCAATGTTCTCAGTGGAGAAATCCATGACGGGGATGTCGCGGTTCATGACGGCATGATTGTCGGCATCGGAGCGTATGAGGGAGAAACGGTGATCGACTGCGGGGGTCGCTACCTCGCACCATCACTCATCGATGCGCATATCCATATCGAGAGCACCATGCTCACTGTCGGTGAATTCGCGCGTGCAGTCGTTCCGCATGGGACGGGCGCCGTCATTGTCGACCCGCACGAATTTGCGAACGTGCTCGGCGCCGATGGCATCGAATACGTGCTCGATGCAGCGGAGCAACTCCCGCTGGATGTGTTCGTGATGATGCCCTCCTGTGTCCCTGCCACACCACTCGAAAGCGCGGCCACGCGGCTGACGGCGACGGATATCCTCCTCTATACGGGAAAGGAGCGCGTGCTGGGTGTCGCCGAATTGATGAATTTTCCCGGTGTCTACCTGGGAATGGAAAGCGAACTCGACAAGATCTATGCCGCACGCGGGAAACGGGTCGACGGACATGCGCCCGGCCTTTCCGGCCCGAATCTGAATGCCTATATTCACGCGGGTGTACGCAGCGATCATGAATGCACGACGTTGGAGGAAGCACAGGAGAAACTCCGTCGCGGTATGCAGATTCTCATGCGCGAAGGCACGGCGGAGCGAAACCTTCACGACCTGCTCCCGCTGGTGACGGACCACAACGCCACACAGTTTTCTTTCGCGACCGACGACAAACATCCGGCAGATCTTGAGGATGAAGGACATATCGATCATCATGTGCGCGAAGCGATCCGTTTCGGACTCGACCCGATGACCGCTCTGCGTATCGCGACGATCAATACGGCACGGCATTATCGTATGGACGCCCACGGCGCCATCGCCCCCGGCTGCCATGCGAACATGATGCTGTTCTCCGATCTGAACGATATTCGTCCAGAAGAAGTGTTTTTCCGGGGGAAGCGCGTCGCAAGAGACGGCGACTATACCGCCGCTCCTGTCGATTCCCCTGACATGTCGCGCATGACATCGACCATGCATGTCGGTGACTTCTGGATGGAAAGCTTTCGGGTGCCCATGGTGCCACGTACACAACTGAAGGTCATCGACCTGGTGCCCCGACAGATCATCACCAGGGCAGCGACCGCAGCGCCCCATGTTGTCAATGACTATGTCGAAGCCGACACGCAGCGGGATATTCTCAAGCTCGCTGTCATCGAACGGCACAACGCCACAGGCAATATCGGTCTCGGTTTTGTTCGCGGTTTCGGTCTGCGCGAGGGCGCGCTCGCCTCAACTGTCGCACACGACGCACACAATATTATTGTCGTCGGTACGAATGATCTCGACATGTATGCCGCCGCCTTGCAGCTGATCCGCATGGGCGGCGGGCAATGCGTGGTCAGTGGAACGCGGGTGATCGAGGAACTGCCGTTGCCCATTGCGGGACTGGTATCGGACCAGCCGCTGGAATTCGTGCGGAAGAAAGTCGGCGCGCTGATCTCTGCCGCGCAATCCATCGGTTGCGTGTTGCCCGACCCCTTCATGACACTGTCATTTCTCGCGCTCTCCCCCATCCCTGCACTCAAGGTCACGGACCAGGGGCTGGTGGATGCGGAGAAGTTCGTCCTCACCAGTCTTCTGATAGAGGATACGTAGCCAACCCGGGTCACCAAGACACAAAGAACACCAAGACACAAAAACCTGACAAGAAGGGAGTTACCAATGAGAACCTATCAACGTCTCGACCATGAAACGGAAATGACTGCCCGTGAAATAGTCGATGCAGCCTATATGGTGCATCGCGAACTGGGTCCGGGACTTCTCGAATCGACTTATGAAAAAAGCATGGCGTACGAACTACGTTCACGTGGGCTGAACGTGGAGACACAATTGTCAATCCCCGTTCAATACAAGGAACTCTTTATTCCCTATGGTTACAGACTCGACATGCTCGTCGAATCCAGAGTCATCGTCGAGGTGAAAGCCGTGGAACAATTGATGAGCATTCATACCGCCCAGACACTCACGTATCTTCGCATGCTCGGAAAACGACTGGGACTTCTCGTGAACTTCAACGTTCCTCTCGTCAAGAATGGGATGAAACGCGTTATTTTGTAATTTCCTTTTTGTGGCTTTGTGCGCTTGGTGCCTTTGTGACTTCAAGTTGATCCCGATACGGAAACCGTGATTTTGTGGTTTTTTCTTGTGACCTGAAACCGAGAGGTATTCCCCGATGTCCACTCCCCTGATGAGACAATTCCGGAAAATCAAATCCGAGTACCCGGACGCGGTGCTGCTGTTTCGCATGGGCGATTTTTATGAAACCTTCGAGGAAGACGCCGTCACTGCGGCGAACATCCTCGGCATTACGCTGACCAAACGCTCGAACGGTGCGGCTGCCGATGTGCCCCTCGCCGGCTTTCCACATCACGCACTCGATTCCTACCTGCCGAAACTCATACGCGCCGGATTGCGCGTGGCTGTATGCGAGCAACTCGAGGATCCGAAGAAAGCCAAAGGCATTGTCAAACGCGACGTGGTCGAAGTGGTGACCCCCGGCGTCGTATTCACCGATAAACTGCTCGATCACAAACAGTACAACTTCCTCGCCTCCATCGCATTGCAGGAGGCGACCGCAGGCGTGGCCTTCGTCGATGCCTCCACAGGGGATTTCTTCACCAGTGAAATCAGCGTGCATCAACTCCGCGATCAACTCGAATCCATCGCAGCATCGGAAATCCTGCTGGCAAAAAAAGACGTTGACCGTTTTCGGGACATATTCGGACGTACACCTATTAATGCGCCAATTACAAAAATCGATGATTGGGTGTATGCACGTGATGTCAGTTATGAGATTCTCCTGACACATTTCAAAACGCAGTCGCTGAAGGGATTCGGCATAGATGGCCTGCACACAGGAGTGATCGCGGCAGGGGCGGCCCTGCATTACCTGAAGGAAACGCAGAAGGCGAACCTCCCCCACCTTCGCAGCATCCGGCACTATGTAGCTGATGAGCACATTACGCTGGATACATCGACACGACGGAATCTGGAAATCATTACCGCCATCGGTGAAGGGGGTAAGGACGGCACGCTCGTGTCAATTCTCGATAAGACGGCGACATCAATGGGTGGCCGACTGTTCAAGTACTGGGTGACGCACCCGCTCAAACAGCTCGAGCCTATACAACAGCGTCTGGCCGCAGTCAGGGAATTGACCACCGTCCATGAACATCGCGAACACCTGCATGCCCTCCTGGGCGAGATGGTGGATTTCGACCGCCTGACCGGACGCATCTGTACGGCACGGGCGATACCGCGGGAACTGACTGCCCTGCGCGCCTCGCTGCGGCGCGTGCCTCTGTTGCGGCAGACTCTCGAACATTGCGATGCCCCCTACCTGCGTTCCCTTCATACACAGATCGAACCGCTCGACGATGTGGCCCGGCTTATCGACGAAACCCTGGTTGACGATCCGCCCGCGACACTGATCGACGGCGGCGTGATTCGTAAAGGGTTTCATGCCGAACTCGATGAAATCCGTGACATCGCCCTGCATGGAAAGGAGTGGCTGCGGAAATATCAGGAAACGCTCCGGCGCGATACCGGCATCGCATCTCTGCGCCTGGAATTCAACAAGGCGTTCGGCTACTTCATTACCGTCTCCAATGCCAATCTCGGGAAAGTACCGGACCATTTCATCCGCAGACAGACACTCACAAACGCTGAGCGTTTCGTCACGACGGAATTGAAAGAGTACGAGGAAAAAGTGCTCAACGCGCGTGAACGCATCGTACTGCTGGAGACCGAACTGTTCAACGAACTGCGCCTCGCCGTCGCTGCGACCGCCGAACGCCTCCAGAAGCTCTCGCGTGCCCTGGCCGTCCTTGACTGCATCAACTCCCTTGCTATCGTCGCATTGGAATACGCCTACACCTGCCCGGTCATCAATGAGGGCAGGGAAATCGTCATCCGGGAAGGACGACACCCGGTAGTCGAACGTCTGCTGCCTCCGGGTGAACGCTACGTGGCCAATGATGTCCTGCTCAGTGAAGATGAACAGATCATGATTATCACCGGGCCTAATATGAGCGGGAAAAGCACCTACCTGCGGCAGTGCGGTCTCATCGTGCTCCTTGCGCAGATCGGGAGTTTCGTTCCTGCAAAAGAAGCCACGATCGGACTGGTAGACCGGATTTTCACCCGTGTCGGCGCCTCGGATAACATTGCAGCCGGAGAAAGCACCTTCCTGGTGGAGATGCACGAGGCGGCAAATATTCTCAACAACGCCACACCGAACAGTCTCGTCCTTCTCGATGAAATCGGCCGCGGAACATCGACCTTCGATGGCATTTCCATCGCCTGGGCTATTACCGAGTATCTGCACGACCACCCGGAAAGTCGCGCGAAAACCATGTTCGCCACACATTATCACGAACTCAACGAAATGGCCGATATCTTCCCGCGCATACGGAACTACAAAGTCGAAGTCCGGGAATATCAGGATAAAGTCATCTTTTTGCGGAATGTTTCACGCGGGACAGCCGATCACAGTTACGGGATTCAGGTCGCACAGATGGCCGGACTCCCCGACACCGTGCTGGAGCGAGCGCGACAGGTGCTGCATTCACTGGAAGGACAGGACCTGACCGTACTCGCAGCACGCGATGAGGAAGATGCACAGCGCAAGCTCTCGCAGCGACAGCGCCGCTTCCAGATCAACCTGTTCGAAGCGGGCGATGCCGAACTCAAGGACCGCCTCCATGAAATCGATGTCAACGCACTTTCTCCCGTCGAAGCCTGGAAGCTGCTTGAGGAATTGAAGAAACTGGCGGAAGGAAAGCTCTGAGCCCT
>JAGTUW010000312.1 GCA_018224345.1 Bacteroidota bacterium | reverse complement strand
CACCTTTCTCCCCCTGCCCCGCGGTTTGTCCGGCGATGTGACGACGCCGGCGATATCATGTCCCGCATCGTGCAATGCCAGCAGAGAGGGGACGGCAAAATCCGGTGTCCCCATAAAAACAATACGCATAGTATGCTCCCGTTATGAAACCAGTTCGACATCCGTCGCCATGGGGTAATCGATTTCCGTCTCGCCGCTCCTGATTTTTTTCAGCACCGGCATGACCAGGCGCTTGCGCAGTCCACGCAGATAATCGGTAAAGAAGACACCGCGCAGGTGGTCGTATTCATGCTGAATGACACGGGCCAGGAAATCATCGGCTTCCAGTTCCTGCTCCTGATAGCTCGCATCCCTGTATCGTATATGGAGTTTTTCGGGACGGAAGACCTCCTCGCGCACATTGGGGACGCTCAGGCAGCCTTCTTCGTAGCCGATTTCCTCACCCCACATGTCGGTAATGACCGGATTGATCATCACCAGCGGGGAGCTCTCCTCGAATCCTTCCATGGGACGCAGGTCGATGACGAAAAGCGAACTGCCCTCGCCGACCTGGTTGGCTGCGAGCCCTATCCCCCCTGCTACCCGCATTGTTTCGAACATATTTACGATGAGCCCGGTCAGTACCGGAGAAGGCCCCACAACGTCGCGGGTTTCCTCCCGCAGGACTCTGGCATCGTAGGGATAAATGGGCAAAAGTGCCATGGTGGATATTCCTTGGTCGATGTACGGTAGTTGTATGCTGTACGGGGAATCCCGTACATTATGCATCAACAAAGATACGAATGAAATCATTGCATTAACAGAGGAGCTGGCTATGGATATGGGACTTACAGGCAGGCGGGCATTCATTGCCGGGTCGAGTGAAGGTATCGGAGGCGCGATTGCTGCCGGACTCGCGGCCGAAGGCGCGGATATCATGCTGTGCGCACGCACGGAAGCCAGGCTGCGCAGTATGCGGGATGCATTGAAAGAAAAGGTTCCGGGTCGCGTGGAATACATCTCCGCCGATCTCGACAATGCCGGGGATATCGAACGCGTGCTCGCGACGACGCAGGATCTCTTCGGCGAAATCGATGTGCTGGTCACGAACAACGGTGGCCCGAACCCGGGTGATTTTCTTTCCATGCGGGAGGAAGACTGGCTGGCCGCCTACAATCGCACACTGATGAGCAGTGTCCGCCTCATCCGCGGCTTTCTTCCGGGCATGATCGAACGCTCTTTCGGTCGCATCATCAACATCACCAGTATTTCCGTCAAGCAGCCCGTACAGCGTCTCCTGCTCTCGAATGCTTTCCGGGCCGCTGTCACCGGTATGGCAAAAACACTTTCGGACGAAGTTTCCCGTCACGGAATCACGGTCAACAACATCGCGCCGGGATATATCCGTACAGGCAGACAGACGCAGTTATTCACCGATCGCGCGGAGAAACGCGGAGTGACGGTAGAGGACATCCGCGATGAAGTCACAGCGCAGATTCCCATGGGACGCATAGGGACACCCGAGGAAATTGCGCATCTCGCCGTGTTTCTGGCGAGCGAGGGAGCTTCCTATATGACCGGCACGACCATACAGGTCGACGGCGGTCTGTACCGGGGGCTGTTGTAGTAACGCACGGCTGAGCGATTGTCAGGAGTTGAATGTCACGAGTGAATATGCAGGAATTGTAATCATTACAATTCCCGCTTGCTTGTGCATGCGCAGGAAAAATGAGGCTGTCCGGCTGCATGCTACCCGCGCGGCGTGCTATATGCTTCGCATTCCGCACAGCGGACGTTCTTCGTTCCCGTATCAGGGCGGTCGGGATGCTTCCTGTGACGAAAAGACAGGCAACTTTGTCCTGTAACCATTATCTTGCTATGGCAGTCTTTCGGTTCCTGTGTTCGCTTCCGCGACCACATCCTCGATCCCACAGCTTCTCCATGTATAGCGGACTATCATGAAAAATATCGTACTCCTGCTCCTGCTCTGCCCGCTGACTGCACTCGCACAGTTTCCGCCGGACCATGCCGTGTTGTACCATCCGGCGGAAAAGCTGCCCGGTACTCTCGTGACAGCGCTGCACGCGCTCGACGGACGACTCGCCGTCTCCCTTCCTCCGCTGCATATCATCCGCCTCGAGAAAATGCACGACGATGCACTCCGGCAGAGCGAAACAGAGGTGTATGTTTTACGTACGTATTCGGATGCTACTATCCTGTTACAGGAACTCCCCGTTTCCCTTCATTTCATCCTGCCTTCGCTTTTTCCGGTTGAGGGACGCGACGCGATGGGTGAAACCGGCACTACGGGGAGTTGTTGTGAGGAAGAAATTCCGACGAACTGTCTGGTGACGGAGGACGATATCGCGCCCGCCGAGGTACTGGCGACGATGCAGCGGCAGATGCTGCATGCGGATTTCGACCCGAACATCACCAGCGATGTTCTCGTCGGGAGTACCGCTGTGGCGGTGTTCTGCGTCAACAATACCGAAGCGCAACAGCAGGGCGTCCCGACCTGGACGGAACAATTGCGCGGGGACGCGCTCGGCAATATCATGGTGAATCTTGCCTGGTGGAGCGACCAGGCGGCCGCATATGACAAGGATAAAAACTTCGTCATACGGGAGTACGGTCCCGATCATCCCGCCGTCGCGATTGATTTCGATCCGACCGAGGGATACACCTCCACGAGTATCTCCATCAACGATCACAAGTTCCAGAATCCCGTCATGGATGCGCTCGGCTACACCGGCGCGAATCAGAGGGTGAAAATGCGGGCGTTCTGCAATGATCTGCGGCTTGAGGAAGAGACCGACTGGGCCTATATCGCCTTCCTTCTTGTCGGGGACAACAGTGTGCGCGCGCATGCGAGCTTCGGTGGTCCGTCCACCGTGCTCAAGGCAGCCTCAACGGCCAACGGCTTCGTCTTCGCACATGAGACCGGACATATTTTCAATGCCTTCGATGAATATTTCGAGCATGGGAGAAGCAGCAGCCGGGCACGACAATCACGTTTCGGCGTACCCAACGGGAATCTTCATTTCCGCAATTATCCCGTGCAGCCCTGCATGATGGCATCGAGTTACCGGGCGCTCAGCGGGTATACCGCCGTACATCTCGGTCTTGCCGATACTGTCCGTTATGTGACGGTGGAAACCGATCCGCCCATGGCGGCCTATGAAGTCGAATACGTCGATCCCGAAGACCGTGTCTCGCGCCTTGCACGCTATCAGGGGACACTGCCCTTCGCCTGGGGCAACGGAACGCGCGTGCGTCTGCGTGGCCTGCCTGCCGTCGCACACGACGGCGTTACCTACGGGACGCCGGTCTGGCAGCAGAGCGGTGAGGCCGAATTTCTTCTGGAAATCGATGCCGAAGTTTCGCCGTCCATCTCTCTCGGCTACAGTGCGACGATGACGCCCGCGGATTTCTCCTTCGAATATCTGACACTGCGCAATGCGCTCGCCAGCGAAATCGTTCAGGATGCGCTTTCCCTCGGCGAGCGTTCCGCCGCCTTTGTCGGACCGAAAGGGATTTCCATCTGGAACGACACAGGCAAAGTCATACTGGATTACGCCTTCAGCAATGACCGGCTCGACTCCTACCGGCAATCCTATGCCATTGCGCGCGGACCGGATGGCACAGTGTATTTCACCTCGCACGGAAGCGAGATTCTCGGATGGAAGGATGAACAGCTCTTCGCCCTTGAGGGACCCGTGCCCGACCTGACCTACCGCAACGTCACCGTCACCGGCGATGGCGCCGTCTGGGCAACAGACGGCGGCTTTGCGAGCGGACGCGGGATGCAGGCCAGCGGTCTGCACCGCTTTCACGGAGGACAGGTAACTGCATTCACAATGGACAACGCTCCCCTGCCGTCCAACGCCATTGTTGCCATCGCCGCTACCGGGAGCTCCGCCGTCTGGCTGGGACTCAGCGGACACAGCGCGGCCGATCACGGCTTGTTCCTTTTCGATCCCGTCACCATGGACATCACCGATCACAGTGACCGCGTGGCGTCGCCGAATATCGTGCGCATACGCAATATCGGACCTGACAGTATTCTGGTTATCAGCAGCGGAACCAACCCGGATGTCATCGAGCGCTTCGTGACACTGCTTGTCGGCGGCAATACCGCAAGCATCTGGAATACTTCCTGGTTCCGTACGTCCGGCGCTCTGTTCGATGCGACCATTGACAGGCAGGGACGGCTGGTGATCGCAACCACACTCGGTATCGCCATACTCGGGGAGGATGAGAGTTGGACGCGCATTCGCATCGATAACAGCGAGTTGCTTTCCAATATCTGCTATGCGGTTTCCATAGAAGCGGATGGTGCCATTATTGCGGGAACGAATATCGGGGCTGTCCGCATCTCCACGGCAGCGAAACCGACTTCCGTCGGACATTTCGTCGCTGCCACGCCGCGCAGTGCGCACCTGCACGCGGCATATCCGAATCCCCTGCGCGACGCCGGCGCCGTCAGTGTCACCTTCGACCGGCCGCAGACCGCCGAACTCCGTCTGCACGACATTCTCGGCCGCACTGTCGCCGAAATCGCGGGTGGCCATTTCCCTGCCGGCCAGTATTCTTTCACGCTTCCAGTCGCATTGCGCAGTGGTACCTACCTGATCAGTCTCACGACCCCCGGGGGAAGGCAGATACGGAAGCTGCAGAAAGAATGACAAAACGCCGGGTTCTCTTCGCGGGGCGCCGGTAAGCCATTCTCAGGGAATCGGGGGTTTTCCGCGGGACACCTCGAGCAGAAGTCCCCTGCATAAAAAAAACGGAAGTGAGATAATCACTTCCGTTTCGTTGTAGCGGGGGCCGGATTCGAACCAACAACCTTCGGGTTATGAGCCCGACGA
This sequence comes from Bacteroidota bacterium, assembly GCA_018224345.1. GTDB lineage: Bacteria > Bacteroidota > Ignavibacteria > SZUA-365 > SZUA-365 > SZUA-365. Next base: position 594 of record JAGTUW010000312.1, on the reverse strand, counting down.
GCTACCAATTGCTCCACCCCGCAGTGAATTATTAATATACGAAATGATGTTGCGCAAAGCAAATCCGCTTATTCCGCGCTTTTTTCCCGGTCTTTTCCGCGTTTATTCCGCATTTATTCCGCGTGTTCGCGATTTTTCAAGGTTTATTTCGCTTTAATTTTGTGTTTCAGAGCTTCTGCGACACTTATTTTCATTTAATGCTGTCCTGCACTTCTTCCGTAAATCCGATAGTGGAGTTAAGCCGGTTGAACCGCGACGTCTCAACTTCCGACAAGAACGAAGGGGGCCCATACCGCGGGATCGGGATAACGGCGTCGCAATTCGGCACGTGCCCTGCGAAGGGCCTCGGCGATAGATGCGCCTTTCGCGTTGCGGAATTCCGTTGCAGGGACGCTGCCCGTCAGTTCTCCTGGTGTGGCCGTATCTCATTGGCTGTGGATGTGCGACGGCAAAGCAGATCAATAAATATCAGAAGGTCGGTCCGGGTCGGTCTTTTGTGCTTGCACTTTGATTTTTTTACGTTTATTGTGCTTCCTGTCCATTCCCTGAAACGGAAATTGCAATGAAAGTAAGCGGAAAACAGCGAGTGCGATT
>JAGTUW010000311.1 GCA_018224345.1 Bacteroidota bacterium | reverse complement strand
TTCCCCGGTGGTCGTATGTTCGAAGCACCAAAGGGCGGACAGGAATGTCCGCCCTCCGTTATCGGAGAGGAAAGTCTGTCCTGCGGTGGGTCGTATGTTCGAAGCACCAAAGGGCGGACAGGAATGTCCGCCCTCCGTTATCGGAGAGGAAAGTCTGTCCTGCAGTGGGTCGTATGTTCGAAGCACCAAAGGGCGGACAGGAATGTCCGCCCTCCGTTATCGGAGAGGAAAGTCATTCCCCGGTGGGTCGTATGTTCGAAGCACCAAAGGGCGGACATCTCTACCGCATTATCTCCAGATAATGATAAAACCGGAAACCGGTCGCCCGAAACGTTCCGTCGCAGGTACACGGCGAAGGACGTGCACTCAGGACAATTTCTCCTCCACCTCCTCGATCACCTCCGGGTGCGCGATTTTGTCGGGTCCCCTGACCGTGGCTCCGATGACCAGACCGGCGCCGATGAGCACGAGATTCTTGATGATATACTGTCCTTCCATTGTCGGTGCATAGGGGATTTGGGTGAAGACCTCATGCGGAAAGAGAAATACCGGTGTGACTGTTCCGAGCATCTGGAAAAAGAGCAGAAACAGCGTGGCGCGGAGAAAGACATTGAACAGCAGCCCGAGGCCGATCAGGCATTCCAGTGTCGCGAGCGCAGGAACGGAAACCGCTCCCGGCATCATGCCGAAGGTGAGCATGTCCATGGTTCGTGTTGCGAGATCACTGGCGGGACTCAGACCCGGAAAGAATTTCAATACGCCGAACCAGAAAAATATAAGACCGAGACTGATGCGCAGCATCACGATACCGTAGCGCGCCATCCAACCGGTGATGCGCATATCCAATTCATCGAAGCGGGAAGGTGCGTTATTCATAAGATTTCCTTTGATGTGCTGTTCTGTGAAGAATCCGTTCGTAGAAGGTCTCTGCCTGCACTGGCGGACCCGGCGCATTTATCCTCTGCCTCAGCGCAGAATACCGCCATTCCCACTCTTTCTGCGTTGGCGGCTTCTCCCCCATCCAAATCCATGAAACGTTCCATCCCGGGTTATCCTTTCACAAAGCGCCGTATTCCGGATGTATTTTGTCTGTAAGTTAGCATTGTCCGTATTTCGGGACAACCTGCTTCCCCTGTATCCCACTGGAGCTGCCAGTGGCGCTATATTTTCGATCCACACTTCCCGGACAATTCGTCCCCCGATGCGCGCTCAATCCGGTGAAGATGTGAAGATCGTATCGTGAAAAGGATTGGAGGCAACAGGCGTGTGAGAGAGTTACCTCGGAAAAGAGATGCTCCTCAGGGGAATAGAGACGTTCGATATTGCCGCTGTCGTAATGAGCAAGGATGAAACGAAGGTCAACGGCATCCCGCTTTCGGGTGGGGTACGAATCAGCCCAGGCAATCAGCTTGAGTACTGCTATTCCTGCCAATGATGCAACCCGAATGTGAAGAGGTGGGGTTTTCTTCAATTGGCATTTCATGGAGCACTCGAGCGCCTCCCTGAATCCAAGGGTGGACATCACATGATCAAAATGCGGTGGCCAACCGATTTCGTCTGCCCGCTCTTCTGACATCCCGAAGGGGAGCACATCGAGCATAACTCCATCTTGCGAGAATACGCGGTGCGTCATTTTTTCATCTCTCGTATATTTTCCATCGAGAGTCAGTCTTTTCATGATCTGTTCGTATATCCCCCACGATGGAACGAGGACGGCGAAATCGATATCCGCAGTCGCTCGCCCTGGATTTATCCCATGTCTGTGGAGAAAGTGAATATCGCGCGCTACTGCGCCAACAAGGAGAAATTCCGTCTCAAGGGCTGAACACACTGTAGCGAAAAGCTCGATGGTCCCCAGCAGGGCGACGTCAAACTTTCCCGAAATATCGAACAAGGTATTTGTCATACACCATTTCAGCAGCTTCAATCGTTCGTGGATCTGCAACAGCCATCAGATCGGCATACACCAGAAGCGGTGGCACGATACCATATTTCTTTTCCGGATACTCAAAATTCCAGAACTGTTTTCTTACTTCCAGCCTCCCTTTCTTTGATTTGCGTAATCGAAGTTGCTGGATAAGAGTCACTTGTTGACCGGTAATGTACAATGTATCCAGACCGGGAACGAGGAAATGATGAAGTCTTGCCGCCGCTGTTTCACCTCCGAGCAATGCGAACTGTCTCATGGTATGCATGTCGAGAGTTGCGTTTGTATCGTAGCGCTCCAGGAGGAGTTTGGGTCGCAGTTTTTCAATATAACCGGTGACCCATAGCTTGACGAGTTCCCGTTCCTCCCGCAAGCGTACTGCACCATTGACAGCTATAATAAAGTGACGCTTTTCGAGATCTGCCATCACACCGGCCACTGTTCCCAGAGCCACACCAGCTGCATTCGCAATTTCACGATACGGCGCATTTCGAATATATTCCGCACAAAGCAATGTGAACAGCACTTTCAGTCCGGCCCATCCGAAGGCATTGGAAGCAGTACCATCCTCTGCCCGGCCTCTACGTCGCATTCCTTCAATATGTATATATACAGCTCCAGCACTGATGAAAGCATTGCCGGCCATGTCAAGATATTGCACCCCCAGTGCACGCAGAATCGCCGCCACTTCTTCAGTCAGATAATCCGCCAACAGAATCAGCGCCGTCTTCCTCCCTCGGGGACGTTCAGCCAACTGCTTTGCAAAGAAATGCGCATTGCTCCTGCTTATACCGCTTACGACCCCCGCGAGATATGCATATCTTTTCCCGAGATGGCTGAGCCGTAGTTCGGCTGTCGCGAGTCGCGCTTCTTCGACCGGATAATCCTCAACCAGCTCAAGAACCACGCCAGTAGTCTCGGTGAATGTCTGCATTGCATTTTCCAGAACATCTCTCTTGATCGCCATTCCTTCACCACTCGATTATCGTTCATTTATTTGTCATGTTCATTTATTTTGAACATACGCATATTTTGAACCATAGTCAAACGAATCTTCAGAGTATTCTTTTGTGTCAGAGAGTTACAAGGGAAATGAGGGAAATGAATGGCACCACGGAGTTCACAGTGATCACAGAGGATTTCTTTCCGCTAACGGAGGGCGGACATTCCTGTCCGCCATAGCGGAGTGGTAGAACGTCCGACCCCGGAACGGAATGCGACGTTATGCGAAATCCCGTGCATCGATCACTTTACCTGTCATCGCGCCTTCGACACTGGCGGCATACGCTTTCGCCACGGTTGCCGCCGGCAGACCGGTCGCAGGGTCCATACCCATCGCCTCCATCGTCTCACGGACCCAGGGGGGTGACACCACGTTGATGCGGATACTGCGATCGAGTTCCAGCGCCGTTGCTCGTCCGAAGGCCTCGACACCTGCATTGACCATGGCGATCGCGGAAGCTTCATGTCCCCTGGGTATCCTCGGGATCATTCTATCTTTCTCCTTATGGGCGCCTGCGGCATTTGAGGCTTGGCAGACTCTGGGTTCTGGATTATCAGACGCTGGAGGCCGGGCGCGCGAGGCCGACGTTTGCCGGTATCGAAGGATTCTCTTGCTATCCCCTGCCGGTTACGAACGGCTCGGATATGGTGATGACCGTTGGAAAAAAGGCATCCGTAGTCTCCGATGCGGTGAACCCATCTGGGGCACGTTCGGGGAGGCAATAAAGGAAATGGATATCCCCGAACAGAGACAATCCGGGATTATTCAGGAATTACGGCAGTTTCCCGGTGTGCGCTGATCAATGAACAGTCATTATTTCGATTTATCAAATGAACCCGCGC
>JAGTUW010000310.1 GCA_018224345.1 Bacteroidota bacterium | reverse complement strand
GTGAAAAACACACCGCTCAAGTCATACCACGTGGGGAGATCGCTTGTTTGTTCCGACCAAGTCGCACCGGCATCTGTCGTGCGAAAAATTGTTCCTCCTCCACCAACGACGGTTCCAGTCGTTCGATCCACAAAGTGAACATCACTCAAGGGATACCAAGTGAGTTGAGAAAGTGTCGTCCAACTTTCACCACCATCAGTTGACTTCAGAAGAGGGGCACCCATGCTCCCAACGATGTAACCGTATTCCTCATCGGGAAAATCTATGTCACCCAGCCATTTCGCTGTTCCACTCTGAATCGAATACCATTGTTCGCCACCATCGGTTGTTCTGAGGATGATGCCGTTGTCTCCCACCGCCATGCCTGTGCTTGAATCTGTAAAGATGACTCCGGACAGCGTCGATGTGATGCCGCTGGCAAGCTCTGTCCACGTTTCCCCACCGTTGACCGAGCGGAGTAGCTTTCCGCTATCCCCCACTGCAACAGCTTTGTCGTGGTTAGCAAATGCCACATCGTAGATGCGTCCCCTGAAATTGACTGATGCGTCGTTCCAATGTGTCCCTGCATCCGTAGTCCACAGGATGGAACCGAATTCCCCGACAGCGATTCCTCGTTCCTGATCGTAGAATGCGACATCGAACAGCCAGCTTTCCTTCCCGCCTGAGATGCTCACCCAATTCGTTCCGCCGTCAGTGGTGCGGAGTATCGCTCCATCTCCTTCAAACCATCCCAAGACGATTCCCGTGGTTGCACTTGTGAATGAGATAGCATGGTAACCTGCGCTCGTTCCGCTCCTTGGATTCGAAGTGCTCTGCCAACTCTCCCCGCCATTCGTCGTTCTGAGAATGATTGCGTCCTCTCCAGCAATGTATCCGGTCTCAGAATCGATCAGAGCAACGTCATTCAGGTAAGATGCTGTGCCACTCTCTTGCACCTCCCATGTGTTGCCACCATCGGTTGTTCGGAGAACGATGCCTTGCTGACCGACTGCTAATCCGTTGCTCGTATCTGCGAAGGATATTCCATAAAGCCAGAGTGCTGTTCCGCTTACCTGTGTTGACCAATGAGCACCACCATCGCTGGTTCGCAGGATCGTCCCATCTGACCCAACTGCATAGCCGTCATTCGTGTTGATAAAACAGATATCTGAAAGGGCATATGTGACACCGCTTTCCTGCCTGATCCAATTTCCCCCTCCGTCCGTTGTGCGAAGGATTGTCCCACCATTGCCGACCACTGTCCCTGTGTTTGCATCTGAAAAACAGACTGCGGTAAAGGAGTTCTCCGCATTGCTTTCCTGCTTATGCCAACTCGTGCCGCTATCGGTCGTGCGGAGGATGAGGCCATCGTCCCCAACCACTGTCCCGTTCAAATGGTCAGTAAACCAGACGCTTTTCAGCGGGATGGTGGTGCCGCTTTCTTGTATCTTCCAGCTTAACCCGCCATCAGTAGTTCTGATGATTGTGCCGTTCTTGCCAACCGCTGTGCCGGTATTATCATCGATGAAATGTAGCCCATCAAGCTGATTCCCAATCGGCAGGGGATTCTGCCAGAACCAGCCGGACTGAGCTTGGCAGAGATTGTGGGAGAAAAGTAGAAGCAGAATCGGAAGTAGGGTTCGAAGTACGTGTACTCTCAAGATGTTGCCTCCTCCTTCAGGTATGCTGATCATCTGCAGTTGCTATCCGGTCTGCATTTACCATAACACCGCATCTTACGAATGGTTACGACCACGGGCAAGTGGTTAAAGATCCCATCTCGATCATGTCCACGCGATCCGTAGTGGCGTAGAGTCCGTCAGGCTATGTGCTGATGCCGGAAGGGGGACTGAAGTTCGGAGAGCGGAAGATCTCGCATCAGAGAGAGGAGGGGAGGGATGAGTGTCGAATTAGCGGTGGCAGGATTTCCATGCCACCACCGCTCCAGTACATGGAACGAGGAAACGGAGTACCATTCGTTTTAAAAAGTATCCCGTCGGCATGATAAGCTGATTCCGATGAATTGACGGCTGATTGTCTGCTCTCGAACAGTTCCACGCCCGAAAGTGGTTGAAAATTTGGCTGAAACGTGTTGAATGTCGGCTGAAAAGTGGCGAGAACAGTATCAAATAGCGCCAATTATGCGGCTTGCAGGTTGCGAGTCAGGATGTATTTTCATCGGTAAAGGTAATCAGTAGAAATGTAGTTCGCGAAACGTGCACCGTCAACAGACCTCCGTACGTCAATCGTACGCACACGACGTTGCAATGCCATCGGACGTGTTCCCGGTAGGTGTCCCACCGGATATCAGAAACTGCGTGCACGGGCGGTTCGCGACACACCCGAGTATCGAATACCGGATAGCGGGTGTGAACCGATACAATGCTGGTTGGAATGCTTGCATGCATCGATTGCATGCGGAATGAACTTGTGGCAGGGGTGGTCCTTGGACCGCCCCTGCCCGACCACCGCAGAATTTTCCGTACCATCGGGCATCACCCGGTGATATAATTTGTGTCTTACGGTAGCAATCAGGGAGATACGCTGCAATGAAGCACAAACGAAACTGGTATCAACGCCGATCAAACCGTCTGCGCGGGTATGACTACGCTGGGCCGGGAGCATATTATCTCACCATAGCGACGCATCGTTACAGAAACCTCTTCGGTGAAGTTGTCGATGGAGTCATGTATCCGAATGAGGCGGGTTCCGTCGCGGCGCAGTGCTGGCAGAACATTCCGACACATTTCCCGCAGGTACTGCTCGATGAGTTCGTCATCATGCCGAACCATGTTCATGGTATCGTTATCATTCCCGGAAAAGGCGATTCCGATTCAGGGTGTATTGGTTCCGTACTCAGCCAGGGTGCCGGACAGGTTGCGTCTCTGCTGCGACATCCGCCGGATTCCATGCTGTTCCCGGATCAAGAGCTCCCATGCGGGACATCGAAGACGGTAGGGTCAATCGTACGTGGATTCAAGATCGGAGTTACCAAGTGGATACGGAGCAACACCGGGATAGAGCATGTATGGCATCGCAATTATTATGATCACATCATACGGGGCGAACGCGCACTGGCTAATATCCGGAGATACATCCGGAACAACCCCGCAGCGTGGACGAAGCGACGATCATCCGCACCATAGGCGAGCCAGGCTGATCCGCCCGTGGAGCCGATAACAGCAGTCGCGTGTGTGTGTCGCGGGGGGTGCAGCGCGGGGAGTGCAGCGCGGGGAGTGCAGCGTCGGGTGCGGTGGCGCGGGAGCTGTGGCGCGGGGGCTGTGGCGCGGGGGCTGTGGCGCGGGGGCTGTGCCGCCGCTCCCCCCAGGACGTCATCATGCGCCGGGCCGTACGCGCTTGTCAGGCAGCAATTTGATCATGCCTTTTTGTGGAAGAAACAGGAGGGAGAAAAAATGCTTGACTTGTACGGAAATATGCCGTATTCTTGAGTCAAGACTGGCTCGTTACGGAT
>JAGTUW010000309.1 GCA_018224345.1 Bacteroidota bacterium | reverse complement strand
CTACTCTCTGAACCTGAAGAATCCCGGAGTACACATGAACATACGTCTTTTCGCACCATCGATTGTTCTTCTTCTCCTCGTGAGCTGCGCGGCACCGGAAGAACAGATTAAACCGGATCCTCCCCCCACCGAAAAAAAGAAAGAGATTACGCCTGTCGAGCAGGTGCGGGAATACACCTTTACTGAACGCTACTACGTTCGCGATGCCGGTATCGGTGATCCGACGGAGGTGGATGATCCCCTGCAGGCCATTCGCGTTATACAACTCACACCGGGAAACAATGAAGTGCTCGTCATCAGCAGCTTTGACCGGGAAGGGGAAACCCCGCGCGAAACCTGGCTCGGCATAGAACTTCCCTCCTTCGCGCCCGGAAGATATGATCTTTCCGGAGCGGACGCCTTCATGTTTTATCGCTTCTACCTGGGAGAGGAACGCCGCCGTATCGACGGTGTCTCACTCAGCGGCCGCCTGACCGTGGAAAGCAATACCGATGGCGTTCTGACGGGATCCATCGATGCCGACATCAGTGGCCTCAGCAGGGCCTTTGAAAAAGAAAACAGCTCGGAACGCGTACACTTCAGTGGCAGCTTTCGCATACAGGAAGTGGAATTCGAGAATACCATCATGAAAACGCGATAGGCACGCGCGTGGCTAAAAAGAAAACGATGTATGTCTGTCAGAGCTGCGGAGCTGATTTCGCTCGCTGGAGTGGAAAATGTGATGCCTGCGGCCAGTGGAACACACTCGTCGAGGAAGTGCCACGCGCGGAAAGCAATGGCCGTGGTGCACGCTCAGCAACCGGTGATGCCAGAGTGTATCCAATCACGCGCGTGGATGCAAGAGAAGATGAGCGGCTCAGCACCGGTCTCGGGGAGCTCGACCGGGTGCTTGGAGGTGGAATCGTTCCCGGCTCGATGATTCTGCTCGGAGGTGACCCGGGTATCGGAAAGTCGACATTGATGATGCAGCTCGGTCGCGCGGCGATGCGTATTCTCTATGTCAGTGGGGAAGAATCACTCAAGCAGATCAAGCTGCGTGCTGAACGTCTCGCTGTCTCCGATGAGGAATTTCTCGTTCTCGCGGAAACAAATCTCGATTCCATCCTGCGTGCAATCGATGAACGAAAACCTGCCCTCGTCATCATCGATTCGATACAAACCGTGTTTCGCCCGGAACTCGAAAGTGCACCGGGCAGCATTGCCCAGGTGCGGGAAAGCACCGCAATTCTGCTTCGTTATGCGAAATCAGTAAACATACCCATGGTTATCATCGGTCATGTGACCAAGGACGGTGTCATCGCCGGCCCACGCATTCTTGAACATATGGTGGATACGGTGTTGCAATTCGAGGGAGACCATCACCACAGTTATCGCATCGTCCGGGGACTGAAAAACCGCTTCGGGAGTACCAATGAAATCGGGATTTTTGAAATGCGTGCAGACGGTCTCCGCGAAGTCAACAATCCGAGCGAGGTGTTCCTCTCCGATCGGTCGCGTGGAATTTCAGGTTCCTGCGTGACCTGCAGCCTCGAAGGCACGCGCGCGCTGTTGCTCGAGGTGCAGGCACTTGTTACGCCGAGTAATTATGGAATGCCGCAACGCACGGTGTCCGGCCTCGATGCCCGCAGGGTCTCTCTGCTGCTCGCCGTTCTGGAAAAACGCTTCGGTCTGCGCGTAGGACAGTATGATGTGTTCGTCAATATCGCCGGTGGTGTTCGTATCGACGAACCGGCTGTGGATCTTGCCGTCTGCGCCGCGATTGTATCAAGCGCGCGTGATCAGGCTGTGGATCACGGAACGGCTGTCGTGGGTGAGGTGGGGCTGGGAGGAGAAGTGCGGCCGGTCGGACAACTGGAAAAGCGGGTGATCGAAGCGGAAAAGCTGGGGTTCCGGCGTATTCTCGTGCCGCGCGGCGGTATCACGCATAAAAAATCGCGAGGGATCGACATCATTGAAGTAGATCTCCTCGCGGAAGCCCTGGAAAAACTGCTTTAGAGAAACTTTTCGAAGGATTTGATCAGTTCCTGTTCGTTCATTGCACCGACATGACTACCGACGACATTCCCGTCCCGATCAATGATGAACGTTGTCGGGATGGATCGGACATTCCCGTAAGCCTTCGCAATTTCAGCTCCGCCAAGTACCACCGGGTAATTGATCTTGTACTTGTCGACAAACGGCGTGATGACACTCCATCCTTTATGATCAAGTGATACACCAAGAATTTCGACGCCTTTGCTTTTGTATTTCTCGTACACGTTTTTGAAGGCCGGAATTTCAGCGCGACAGGGAGGACACCAGGTCGCCCAGAAGTTCAGCACAATGATCTTTCCCTTCAGGGACTCCGGAGAAAAGGTCTTTCCTTCTTTATCTTTGAGTGAAAACGCAGGAGCCTCTTCCCCCACCTGGGCCTGCATCAGTACAGCGGTAAAGAACAGTGCAGTTGCGAGAAAAATCGATTTCATGGGAATCCTGATGATTGGTGAACACAAATACTTCAAGCGTAACGTCTGTCCGGGGCGTAACGTTCACCATGCAGATGAAATACATACCGGATGCCGAAAGCTCTCTGATACTATGAGATGCGACAGGGTGTCGAAAGATTCAGCTCATAGACGTTGACGTTCAATTTCCATAGTGCTTCGCTTCGATAATATCATGCTGGTTCTTCAATGAGGTAGATGATGACGCCGGGACAGCAACGCGAGTATGCCGACAGCAAGCAGGCAGAGTGCGCCGCCGATGAAAAAAGGGACCGGCACGCCGAAACGATCTGCAACAGTCCCCATCCAAAGGCTTCCCAGCGGCATGGCGAGCTGAAAGCTCATGCTGAGCATACTCATGACCCGTCCACGTTGCGCTTCGTCCACGTTTGTCTGCAGCAGAATATTGTTCCCCGCCATCTGCATCATCATGCCGAATCCACACACCGGGATGAACAGAACCGCGAGTGTGAAATTGTCGATCAAGGCAAAAATGATGAGACTTGAGCCAAAACCCGAAGCCGCAAAAAAGATATTTTTCGATAGTCCCAGCGTACTCTTTCGTGTGGCGAGAAGAAAGGCGCCGATGGTCGCGCCAAAACCGGATGCGGCCACCAGCCATGCCAGGCCACCCGCTCCCATGCCATAACGCGCCTCGGCGACAACAGGCATCAATGTCCCGTACGGCATACCGAACAGCGCCATGACGAAGAACAGCAGCAGATACGTCCGGATTTTTCGCTCGCGCCAGGAATACAGCAGGCCATCGAGCATGTGACTGCCCAGAGGTTGTGTCCGCCGGTCCGGACTGCGCTCATCGAGGCGGAGAAATGCCAGACTGACGAGTACGGCCAGATACGTGAACGCATTGAAGAGAAAGGCCTCGCCGATGTCAAAACTGACGATGATGATTCCTGCAATGACAGGACCAATCATACGTGCAATGTTCACCATCGTGGAATTGATTGCGATGGCGTTTGCCAGATCCTCCTTGCCCACGAGTTCAATGACGAACGCCTGCCGCGTAGGGATGTCGAAGGCAGTGATCAGGGCCAGCGTTGTTTCAAGCGTGAGGAGCAGAGGAAGATTGATAGACCCACTTATCGTAACTGCAGCAAGTACAATAGCTTGCAGAAGAAACGCCGTCTGTGTGATCTTCAGCAGGCGGAAACGGCTCATACTGTCCGCGATGGAACCTGCCAGAGGACCAGCGATAACCCCGGGAAACAGACCGGCGAAGCTGACCGCTCCGACCCAGAACGCCGACTGGGTTAAATCCCAGGCAAGCCAGCCGACGGCAAGCCTCTGCGCCCAGGTCCCGATCAGTGATGCGAGCTGTCCCGCTGTAAACAATCGGAAGTTGCGGTGACGGAAGGCCCGAAACGCTCCTTCACCCCCTGTCCGAAATAATTGCGTATATGAATTCATTACAGCTTCACTGATTCATCGGGCAGACGCATCCACGGGGAAGGTCTGCAACGCGCTTTCAGATGTTATCAAGTCTGGATGCAAGCCAGAGATCAGCTAACACGAGTGCTGCCATGCTTTCGATCACGGGTATGATGCGTGGAACAATGCATGGATCATGCCGGCCCCGAAGCGCTTCCTGCTGTATCGTCGCCGTGGGTTTGACGGCGATTCGCAAGACGATGCGCTCGCCACTGGTGATGCCACCCTGAATACCGTAGGACCTGACAGCTATCCCGCCTGGTGCATTCGGGACGACTGTGTGAAATTCCGTACCCGGAAGGAGGCACTCGGTGAATGCCTCGCCCAGCGTGACGCCATTGACGGCGCCGATACTCATGATCGCAGCAGTGAGGCGGGATTTCGCTTTGTTGAATACCGGCTCACCCAGACCTGCCGGCACGCCGTCAATTCGAAGTTCGACAATGCCACCAACAGAATCGCCCTGTTCCTTGAGTCGAAGAAGTTCCTCGGTAATGGCAGCGTCGGCATCGGCATCGGGACAGCGTGTGATGAAGAGATCAACAGCTTCGCGAGAAATATCGTCCGGATTGTTCCGCAGTATCACATGCCCTATCTGACGGGCAAAGCCGACAATGCGAAGAGTTGAGGGGAGCACGCGCTCGGCTATCGCTCCACCAATCACGCGCGCGACTGTTTCGCGTCCGGAAGACCGGCCACCCCCGCGATAATCACGATGTGTGAATTTGCTTTCCCAGACGCGATCAGCGTGACCGGTCCGAAAGGTTGTTCTCCGATAATCCACACTTCGGGCATCCTTGTTGCGCACGAGTACTGCGACAGGTGTGCCGATCGTGTATCCTTCGAAGACGCCACTGAGAATTTCCGGACTGTCCGCTTCCGCTCTCTGACTGCTGATGATTGATTGTGCGGGTTTTCTGCGTTGCAGAGCCTGCGCAATATAGTCATCCGATAACGCAACCCCGGCGGGGCAGCCGTCGATGACGGCTCCCAGTGCAGGACCGTGGCTTTCCCCGAAGGAGGTCAGAACAAAATGATTACCAACACTGTTGCCACGCATGGCCGATCTCGCAATTGAATGTTACAAAAGAGGGTGCGTATCGCAGGGCGTCATTCCCCATATGCGTCGTTGTGCAAGCGCCTGCCGCTTATAAAACGTCATGCCGCCGTAAAACCGTTCGGCCTGCGGCGGAGATGGTGGCAGATTTCTGTACCGCAAATCCAGCCAGGCGTTACAATGCGGTGCGTTGCCGTGATCGATATGTTCAGCACCGGATGCGTCAATGATCAGGCGGACGTCCTCAGACTGCTGCTCTGTCCATCCGTCACGCGCACGTATGTGATGGACTGGTCCCCAGCCTCGTGCCGCAAGCGCGCGCGTGACAGATGCCGTGACGCCGCCGCCGCCAAACAGAATCGTGCTGCCGGGAGTCACGCCATCCTGTTCGATGGCTTCGAGCGCTGCCAGCATGCCAAGCTCATCGGTGTCGTAGAGAAGAAAGCTGCCTTTGACAAGAGCGAGTGTGTTTCCGGACCGGATATCGTGTTCCGTACCGACAAAATTTGATTCGAGAATGGTGCTTTTCAAAGGAGCCGTGACGGAAAGACCACGAAACCCGATTTGTGGAAGCAGGTGCAGGCAATTGTCCACTTCTTCCGGGGACACTGGAATTTTCAGATACGTCGCATTGCCGTTGTCGGATTCAAGAGAAAGCGCACGATGAAAGATGTCACCGACGCTCTGTTCCACCGGTTTCCCGATCACACCGTACAAGTCACGCGCGTGATTGCCGATTGCGTGAGGGAGGAGGTAATCCAGTGTCGGTGGGCGGTGCGAGTGTTCAAGACAACCTGTGGAGAGATAATTGATGTCATTTCCATGAAAAAGTCGCTGAATTCGCATCCATTTCCAGTTTTTTCCCTGTGGAAGGAAATTGATGCGATGCCCGTCCCGCTCGTAAACCTTGTAGAGTTGATTGGCATAGCGCAACTCCACCCAGGATTTGACACGTGGAGCATATTTGAGCATGACGCCTTCAGCCCAATCCGGAGCATGGGAACTCGCCCACGCAGGCAGAGATATCAGAAAGTCGAAAAACTCTTTGTAGACATCATCCGGATGTGAACTCAGAATCAACGGCCGGGGAGTGAGTCCCTTCAGATTCAGGCAACGAAGAAATGAGGAATCACAGTCGAACACTGAAGCCTCACGTGCGCATTGAAAAAAATCAGCATCATCGCCGCGCAGGGACGCCATCCAGGGGACGGTCGGTTCCGGCAATTCCGGAAACATATCGGAACGAAGCTCTACCCCTGCCATGGCGAACAATCGGACATCCGCTTCTGCGCGGGACAAATCCTCTTTATCGCGAGGAACAATCCAGCTTTTTTTCAGCGCCGGACTGCCGGTGACTTCGGCCAGCCATCCCGAAAGAAAGATGAGCCTGCGTGCGGCCTCCTCTTCGGGACAGTCACGCTCGATGTGCAGACATAAATGCGCATGTCTTCGATACTGCTCTTCGCGTGTCGTTTTCATCCAGCTGATTTCTTCTGCCGGAGACAGTTCAGGTCGAAGGCGAGCCCGATCCCGCAATGCCGTTTCCTCCCAACCTTCACGGTACATCCATATCGTCCGAATACCATCGGGGAAAAACAGGCAACCTCCGCCCACGGCAATAACAGCGTTTTCCCCTCCGGAAAGCAGTTCGTGGAGCATGTCGTGTTCGAGCCGGCGGAAACGGTGTTCATCGTCGATGACGAGCTCGGCGGCGGGTCTTCCTTCGCGAGCGGATATGGCCTCATCAAGATCGATGAACGGCAGAGCGCGTGCCTGGGCCAGTTGTTTTCCCAGTGTTGTTTTGCCACTGCCCCGGTGGCCGATGAGGAGAAATGAACAGTTCATGAACGGTCAGAAAAATTGTGAGACCCGAAAACATAATGTAACAATTTTTGCGTCGATTTGACTTTTGTTCAAATCCTTCCTATAGTATAAGTACATTTATTGCAAATCAAACTTTATGAACAAACCTGTGGAGTACACATGAGTTTACCACGTTTTGACAAGGAATGGGATGGGTTCAAGGGACATGTTGCCGTAAAATGGGACAAGATCGAGGATGAGGATCTGCTGAAAATCGAAGGGAGTTTTGACAAGCTGGTCAGCCTTATTGTGGACACGTACGGAGAAAAGAAGTCCGTTATCGAAACCGGATTGAAAGAAATGTACAAGTCGTATCTCGAAAACGGAGAACGTCTTACAGAAGGACTCAACGAAATGCGCGAAAATATCAGCAGAAATTCGAAGGATATGGCAGCGAATGTTCGGGCCAAAGCCGGAGAATATCAGGAGATGGCAAAAGAGCGCATTCACAAAATCCGGGAGGAAAACATCGAGCCTACCGTACAGAGGTCGGAGGAGTATATCAAGCTTCATCCTTTCTCCGCCGTACTCGGTGCGTTTGGTGTCGGGATGCTTCTCGGTGGGCTGGTCGGCCTGCTCAGTAGTCGCAAGGAATAACGACAGGCTCCACCGGATCAGTGAAACTGCAATCTGGCTATCCCCGCGAGCAGGGTTTCTTCCTTTTTCGCGAAACAGAGTCGCAGCATGCGCTGTCCCTCGGTACTGCGTCGGTAAAACACAGAGGGAGGGATGACCGCAACCTGCCGTTCGGTGACGAGACGTGTTGCACATTGCACATCGTCACCGACATCGGAAGGGAGCTGTACCATCATGAAATATGTTCCCTCCGGTGTTATCGGCTTCAGGATACTGTCCTCTAATCCACGCAGAAGCATGTCACGCTTTTGTTGATAGAGGATGCGGAAATCTGGCAGGTAATCATGCAGCTTCTCGAGTCCATGCGCCATCGCGTGTTGCGCGGGAGTATTGACGGCAAACGTCGCGAACTGGTGTACAGTCCGGATAGCATTTGTGAGGTTCCCGGTTGCCATCGCAAATCCGATTTTCCAACCTGTCATACCAAAGGTTTTCCCCGTCGAGGAGATGCTGACGGTTCTTGTCCGCATGCCGGGTAAGGATGCAAAAGATGTGTGGTGTTTCCCGTCGAAAGTAAGGAATTCGTAGACTTCATCGCTGAGTACCAACAGGTTATGCCTGCGTGCGCATGCAGCGACAACATTCATTTCGTCTTGCGAAAAAACGCGCCCTGTAGGGTTGTGGGGGTTGTTGAAGACGATCATGCGTGTCCGGCCGGTGATCGCGGCATTGAGTGCGGCTTCATCAATGCGGAAGGAAGGAGCGTGAAGCGTGACACAGACGGGGGTTGCGCCGGCAATCAATGCATTCGCGTAATAGCTGTCATAAAACGGCTCGAACAGGATAACTTCATCTCCTTCATCCAGTAATGCCAGCATGGAAGAAAACAAGGCCTCGGTCGCACCGGCCGTGACGGTGATTTCCGTTTCAGCGTTCCATTCAAGCCCGTAGAACTTCTGTTGATACGCAGCGACGGCCTTGCGCAGACGTGCCGTCCCATGCATCGGTGCGTATTGATTTTTTTCCGATCGCAGTGCACCGGCGAAGGCCTCGACAATCCATGAAGGACCGTCAAAATCCGGAAATCCCTGACCGAGATTTACTGCGGCATGTTCAATCGCGAGTCGGCTCATTGTTGCAAAAATTGATGGTTCGATGGCCTCAATACGTCGCGCAGGCTTGTGTATCATCATGGCGTCCTGATCTTTTGTTCTTGCGTTCATGTCATTTCCGTTCTGTTGTAGTTTTGTGCTCTTCTTGCATCGGACTGCGTTTTGTTTCCCTGCGTATCGCATACAGCAGCAGGCCGGCAAACCCGCCCCAGACGAGTCCGAGAATAAGCGCCATGGTGATGAGTGTGCCGACTGTCATGAAAGTGGTCTTCCGTTTCTGAGAGAATGCATGATGAAATCTGTTCCGGATACGCAACCGATTTCCCGTCCGTTCATGTGACGGTGCGATGTCTGCGTTCCGCCTGTCTGTTCCAGAGAATAAACACTGTCAACACGATGCCCCATTGCAGAAGGACTGTGCCGAGACTCCATTCCGCAAATGGATTGAGTGAGGCGGCCAATCCTTCGTTCGAAAGTGTCTGACTCAGCCACCAGAAGAGAAGGATCAACGCCTCGAGAAAGACGAAGCCGACAGCGTAGCGCCACCAAGCACCGATAATGAAATCATTGTCGCCTGTGTTCATGAGTGTCAGTCGGAAACGCCCGGTACCGTATTTCAGCACTGCGGCGGAGAAGAAAAGACCGGACAGGATGAGGCCGATGCCCCAGACGGCATCCTGGTTGTTGAAGAAGTCGGGACTGATCGCGGAAGGGAGCCCGAACAAAATACCTGCCAGTCCGACAATGACTACTGCTCTTCTGCGAGCAATATGACGATCGACCAGTACACGTGTTGCCAGTTCGACCATGGATACCAATGAGGTAAATGCCGCGAACAGCAGTGCGAGAAAGAACACCGCCATGAAAAACTGTCCGCCCGGGATTTGCGAGAACAGTTGTGGGACCCAGATGAACGTCAGCCCGTTGTTTCCTGCACCGACGATGTCGCCCGCTGCATCCGGACGAATTGAAAAAATGGTACAGAGTACCATGATACCCGCCATCAGTGAGATGCTGTTGTTTCCGAAGCCGATTATTGCGGCATTCAACGTGGTATCTTCATGCTTGCGTGCATAGATGGCGTAGGTGAGAATCAGACCCCAGCCTGCGCCCGTGTCCCAGGCGTTCTGTGTCAGCG
>JAGTUW010000308.1 GCA_018224345.1 Bacteroidota bacterium | reverse complement strand
GGAGAAATGTCCCATTTCGACGTTGACGGTCAGGTCACCACCGATGGAAATCACGTCATCGAGCAACAACTCCGTCTCCTCATCCACGCCGAGCGTCACCATCATCGGGATGCGCAAGGCGACTTCCTCTGCATCCGTCTCAAGTGGTATTGTAATGTCGATCGAGCGTTCCCCGGCGGATAATGTCCCTCGCGGCTCTTCAAGTGGCACCAGCAGACTGGCACGATAGCGCAGTGTCGCACGAATTTCCGTCGCACCGAACATTCTGCTGTTTCTCGCATTCCTGAGGAACACTGGCAGTTCGACGATCTGGCCGGGCTCGGCTTCGAGTGTACCGACGATCAGGTCCAGAGACGCGGTCCCGCGTATGCCGTGAACATCGAGAAAAACATCTTCGCATGAGGGCAGGTGATTTACCGGCAGCATCCGGGTATACTCACCGTCATTGCCTGGATCATCAAATACCACGGTCAAATCGGCAGTTTCCCCCGGGAGGAGACGCACCGGGAGGCCAGCACTGATGCGGAACGGAGAGAGATCCCCGACATCGTCCACGGTCACTGCAACACTTCCGGTATTCGTCAGCGTCGTGATTCTGGTGACAGGGAGGTTCCCGCCACGCTGCAGTCCAAAATCAACGGGTTCTGCGAAAAGACCCACACTTTCTCTTACTGCCACAAGCACACGTTCCTCGCTCAGTCCGCAACGATCGATCGATACACGCAATGTCGCAGTGTAATCACCTGGTGCATCCGGAGTGAAGCGAATTCGCACGAGCTGCTCTTCCCCGATATCGAGGGGAAATGGCGGCAGTGGTGAGAGCACGGAGAAGGCTGCGTCGGATGAGGTGATCTCATCGACGATAAAGGAAATATCACCGTCGTTACGGACGACGACAACTGTCTCGCTCCAGGTATCTGAACACAGAAGAGTATCGAAGGGTAAAAGATCGGACACGAACAAAGAGACATCATTCGATGCTGCCGACAATTCGATTTCCGTTGAAGCATTACAGCCGTTTTCGTCGGCAGAGAAACGAAGAGTACCGTTCAGCGTGCCTGGTGTGGAGTGTGTCACACGCAGGGTGATCGGCATCGTCGCACCGGGTTGCAGTATCAGAGGCCAGACCCCCGGACTCGGAGAGATCAGCTCGAATGCGGGATTGTCTATCGACGGCACATCCATGAGCAATGGAATCGTCCCTGTGTTGCTCAGAGAGAAATCCGCAGAGGAGGATGCGCCTTCACAGATGACGACAGCAGGAAAATCGAGTCGGGCGAGGGACGTCTGCATTTCCGCAACGTCAACGGTAATACCATACGCCACGGTCAACGGACTCGCACCCGGACTGTTACTTTCTATGAGAAGATCGGCACTGATCTGATCCCGCTGACCTGGTTGACGCATAAAGCGGGTTATCAGGCGGAGAGATTGACCGGGATCGACACTGACAGGAAAGCCGGAGGGTTCGACAAGCTCGAAGCCTTCTCCTGCCGGTTCGAAATACATATCTTCGATGATCAGCAGCCCATCACCGATGTTCTCGACAAACATCGTATCAAGCATAACATCCTCACAGACAATTCCGCGAACCTGTCTGCTGCTTTCGGCAAATATTTCCGGTACGGTGCGGGAGATCAGAATGTTTGCAGCGGACTGCGACATCACATAATGCGGACGAGCCGTGAAGGTGTCTCCGCCGCCGGGGGAAGAGACTTCCTGCAGTGCCACGAGGTAATACACGTTGTCGACTGCCGGAAGCATAATGTCGAAGGACCAGGGATTCAACGGGTCGTACCCGCTGAGCGTAGTGATCTCAGTCCATGGCATGCGATCGGATTTCAGGAAAAGACGGATGTCACTGCCATTGCCCGTCCCTGTAATGGTGAATTCCCGACGAACGAACATCGTCGTGTCCGTTGAAGGACCGGCTTCCATACTTTCTTCTGCCGGAATCGCGCTGCTGGTCCACATGATCGGGCCATCGAGGCGAATCCTTCCCGCACCGCCCTCGGGACCGGCGCCAAAACCCCCTTCCGCTCGTACTTTCCACACGGAGGAGGGCAACTTACTC
The DNA here is from genome assembly GCA_018224345.1 of Bacteroidota bacterium. Classification (GTDB taxonomy): domain Bacteria; phylum Bacteroidota; class Ignavibacteria; order SZUA-365; family SZUA-365; genus SZUA-365. The sequence continues at coordinate 7,858 of JAGTUW010000308.1, read as the reverse complement.
TCGAGGATCACGCCGCCACCGGATCCGGAACCTCCGTCACCACTGCTTCCATCGCTGCCACCGGCTCCATTGGCGGTCACGAGCTGTACTTCCATGTGAGGGGCGTAGAGGCGTACTGCGCCGCCACCACCGCCGCCGTCACCAGAGCACGCAAAGGCGACTTGCGGATTGCCGCTTGCGCCACCGGAGCCGCCAGCCATTGGAACGAGGAAGTCGTTTCCATGCACACTTCCGCCGTTTGCATTTCTGGATGATTCTCCTTGTGTTGCATAACCTCCTGCGCCACCTGACTGACGTTGTTGCTGCCCGCTGCCTCCACCGTAACCACCGGGAGGATTACATTGCGCGCCGTCGTGACACCCCTCACCCGAAATTCCGAAGGGGTGGCCTGTACCGCCACCGGAGGCCTCGTATGCCAGGGCATTTCCACCCGGCAGTCCGTTGAGGCTCCCGCCGGTGACATTGACAAAACTCCCGCTCCCGATACCGGGGTTGCGGAATTCGTCACTGGAGAATGGGTTGCCGGATCGATTTCTTCCCCCGCGCCCTCCCCCGGTAAAGCCGTCACCGCCGTCGGCGCCCGACCCACTTGCGTCACAGAAATGTCCACCGCCACCGGCACCGCCCGGCCCGCCCTGTTTACCGGAAGCATCGAGGAGAAGCGTGGTGTTTGCTCCCGTACGAAGTGGCCCTTTCGACAGAATCGTAACAGGGAGAAAGCCTTGATTTCCCGGTATCGTCGGGTCACAGTCCGCAGTTGAGAAGTCATATGTGTCACCGAGCAGCTCCAGACTGTCGACTATCATAGCCCCGCGTTGCGAACGCACTCCCCACACGCCGCCACCACCGAGGGTCCCGTCAGCCGATGTAAAGATAGCGGGCTGAGGACGTACGACATAAAACGTGGCGGTGTTCATGGTCACGCCATTGTAACGCACCTGAATGGGAATGATGAAGTCCCCTGTCAATGCCTGCCAGTTATCGCTGTTCGGTTCAAGATCCGGATTGACAAAGATTTGCGTTGAAATCATTCGTCCGTTCCATGAAACGACCAGGGGCCCGATGATAACGTTGTTTGAATCCGCTGGGTCGACGCACTCGACACGCAGGATATCACCGACGTGATTCATGGAAACACCATCCGGTCCGAAATTTCCCTCAAGATCGTGAGGTCCGATAATCTCGACGTAGGTGTTCATTCCCGGTGTCCCGATGTCGGGCAGGATATAGGAAATCTGCTGGGCATCGAGTACCGTCGAATACGTGAAGAGGACTGCGAATAATATCAGTACGCCGTGACTGGATCGTTTCGTCATATCGTTGTATCCATCTGAATGTGTCGAGGGTCGAATATACATAGTAGAAAAATCATCACTGAGATTCAACAGGAAAGGACGCTCTTTTTTCCTTGCCTTGCAGAGGAAAAGAAAAGGCCACCGGGGATATCCGGGGGCCTTTCTCCAGCCGCGCATACCGGTGGCAGGACCCGCCAGTGTGTCGTTCGTTCAGATTTCAGAATCCTCTTCGAGCAGGATGCGCATGATCTGCTGTGCAGCTCTGGCGATGATGGTACCCGGACCGAACACCGCGGCCGCCCCCTGTCGATAGAGGTAGTCATAATCCTGCACGGGAATGACACCACCGACAACGACAAGGATATCGTCACGGTCGAGTTCCCCAAGTTCTTTCAGTAGTGATGGGACAAGCGTTTTGTGCCCGGCGGCAAGACTGCTGACGCCTACGATATGGACATCGTTTTCAACAGCCTGACGAGCCGCTTCTTCAGGAGTTTGGAACAGAGGGCCGATATCGACATCAAAGCCGAGGTCGGCAAAAGCGGTGGCAATCACTTTCGCGCCCCGGTCGTGACCATCCTGTCCCAGTTTTGCTATCATGATGCGCGGTCGCCGTCCGTCTCTCTGAGCGAAGCGATCTGTCATATCCTTTGCTGCGATGAAGTCATGATCATCCGCGGCCTCGCTGCTGTATATCCCGGAAATGGTATGCGTGACAGCCTGGTGCCGCCCGAAGACCTTCTCCATGGCCAGAGACATCTCGCCCAGGGTTGCTCCTTTTTCTGCCGCATTGATGCATGCAGCCAGAAGATTCTCTTTTCCTGACGCGGCTTCGGTTAATGCGGAGAGTGATTGGCGGACGTCCTCCTCGTTTCTCCGGGAACGCAAATCTGCCAGTCTTCTATTTTGTGCTTCCAGAACCGCCGTATTGTCAACTTCCAGGGTATCTATCGGATCCTCTTTATCGAGCCGATACTTATTTACACCGACAATAATATCCTTTCCTGAATCAATGCGTGCCTGTTTGCGGGCCGCGGCTTCCTCGATACGCAGTTTCGGCAGTCCTTTTTCATTTGCACGGGTCATACCACCGAGTTCCTCGACTTCTTCTATAAGTTCCCAGCCACGATGCGCAAGTTCATGGGTAAGACGTTCGACATAATACGATCCCCCCCACGGATCAATGGCACGGCAGGTGTTGCTTTCATCCTGAATCAGTAACTGTGTATTGCGGGCAATACGTGCGGAAAAATCCGTCGGTAATGCGATCGCCTCATCGAGAGCGTTTGTGTGCAGCGATTGCGTATGTCCTTGCGTCGCCGCCATGGCCTCGATGCAGGTACGTGCGACATTATTGAAGGGATCCTGTTCGGTCAAACTCCAGCCCGAGGTTTGACTGTGCGTACGCAGGGACATCGATTTCGGGTTTTTCGGGTCGAATTGTTTAATGATTTTTGCCCAGAGCATGCGTGCAGCACGCATTTTGGCGATTTCCATGAAAAAGTTCATGCCGACAGCCCAGAAGAACGAGAGGCGGGGGGCAAACTGGTCGATATTCAGACCCGCGTTCAATCCGGCCCGGACATATTCGAGCCCGTCGGCCAACGTGTAGGCCATTTCAATATCCGCTGTCGCTCCGGCTTCCTGCATGTGGTAACCGGAGATGGAAATCGAGTTGAAGCGCGGCATATGTTGTGCTGTGAAGGCAATGATATCGGAGACGATACGCATGGAAGGTGTGGGAGGATAGATGTACGTGTTACGAACCATGAATTCTTTGAGAATGTCGTTCTGAATCGTACCACTGAGTTGATCCATCGAGACGCCCTGCTCCCGGGCTGCGACGATGTAGAGCGCCATCACGGGAAGAACGGCACCATTCATGGTCATTGAGACCGACATTTTATCGAGCGGAATCTGGTCGAAGAGAATACGCATATCGAGGATGGAATCAATTGCAACGCCGGCCTTCCCGACGTCTCCGATAACGCGGGGGTTATCCGAATCATAGCCGCGATGCGTAGCGAGATCAAAGGCGATACTCAATCCCTTCTGCCCTGCGGCCAGATTGCGCCTGTAAAACGCATTTGATTCTTCTGCGGTGGAAAAGCCTGCGTACTGCCGGACGGTCCAGGGGCGGGTTACATACATGCTGCTGTAAGGTCCGCGAAGAAACGGTGGTATTCCCGCAACGAAATCCAGATGTTCCAATCCCTCAAGATCGCGTTCCGTGTAAAGCGTGCGCACCTGAATCTGTTCTGGCGTCTTCCAGACGAATGCATCCAGATCGCTCTGTGCGGCTTCGCGCCGGGCGATGGACTTCCATTCGTCAAGCGATGATTTGCCCTCTGCGGATACATCAAATTTTTGTGTTGTGAAATCGGGTTTCATTTATTCCTCGTTTCTCATTTCCGTTTGAATTCCCAGGCTACGCAACAAGGTGTTCAACGTCTCTCCGACATCGGTCTTCACATGGATGAACAGATCAACTCCCGCCCGCGTGAGCATTTCCAGATGTTCTTTCGGGTTTCCCGCAACGACGACGATCATGGAAGCCTTTTCGTTGCGCAGTGTTTCCAACAGCTTCGGTACCATCTCGGGGTAGCTCTCATCATCACTGCAGGCGACAATAACTTGCGCGTTTTGCTGTATGGCGGCGATTGCAGCAGCTTCCGGTGAATCATAGCCCGGGTGATCTATGACATCGATTCCAGCCGAACCGAAAAACCCGGCGGCGAAGGTTGCCCGTGCGCGGCGCCAGAACGCGGGGCCGTATGTCGCAAGAAAAATGCGCGGTTTGTTTTCCGTGCATCCAACGGCATTGCGTAATCGCTCAAAGTCCCCGGCTGCACGGAAAACCGCCAGTGGTTGTATCGTTGGACTCTTTTCCTCGTCCTGACGCAGTACATCATTGACTTCTGCCACGGTGAGACCTTCCTGCAGTGCTGCTGCGATGGCGGCGATCAGGTTTCCGGAACCGCTTCTCAGCACCTTGTATAAGGAAGATTTCAATACATCGGGGTCACATGTTCTCGTTTCGAGATGCCTGTTCAGAGCTTCCTTCACGGTGTTCGCAATAACCTCTTTATCATAGCCTGCGCCGTTGACGGGTTTTTCTGTGAGGTTCGGATACTTGTTGCTTCCCACAATGATCTGGCGACGTCTGGAAATACTGTTACGTTTGTCTTGTGCGGTTTTTCCAATTGTCTCCTGAATGAACCCTTTTTCGATCGCGGCGATATATCCGCCCTGTCGTTCAATCTCCTGGAACATCTTCCAGGCATGCCCGGCGATCTGCGATGTCAGCATTTCAATGTAGCAGGAGCCGGCGGCAGGATCGGTGACATGGCCGAGATGAGCCTCTTCGCGAAGAATAATCTGTTGATTTCGGGCAATACGCTTTGAAAATTGAGAGGATGTCGGCAGCACTTCATCAAAAGGAGCCGTATACATCGAATCTGCCCCTCCGATGATACCAGCCATGGATTCAATCGTACTTCGCAGCATGTTGACATAGGGATCGTATGTCGTTTGATGCCACCAGGATGTTCTTACACGAACGTGCATTCTCTTTGTGGCATCCTCTTCAAGACCGAAGGAATCCAACACCCGGGTCCAGAGCATCCGTGCAGCGCGCAGTTTGGCGATTTCCATGAAAAAACTCATTCCAACCGGGAAGCTGAAACGCATCCGGCGCGCGACCGCATCAGCAGAAAGCCCCATATCCGTCAGTCTGTTGATATACTCGACGCCCGAAGCCAGAATACAGGCGAGTTCCTGTACAGTACTTGCGCCGGCATTGTGGTAATAGTCGCCACAGACACCGACAAGTGTCGAGGGCATGGCTCGTTGCTCAACATAGGAAATTGCATCACGGAGAAGCGAGAACGTTGTATGGATGGAATACGGCAGACTTCCTTCCCGAATCAGATGCGCCAGAGGATGAAAGTCGAGATGGTCGACATTTCGCTCCGTCGCAGCACACATTGCCAGTAACACCGGGGAGGACATCCCGGCGTGAATATCGAACGGAACCTGTGGTTCCAGGCGATCAATAATAATCCGAAAATCCGGTATATGCTGAATGGATATTCCGTCATGACCGGCACCTTCGAGTGCCTGGTCCGTTCCCAATCCCTGAATGGAAGAACGATCCAGTTGAAGCACGACACAATTCTGGCCACGTTCTCTGGCTGATACTATCTCCTTTGCAGCATCCTTCGCAATGGGCAGGTCGGAAATCTGTGCAATATTCCACGGTCTTCCGGCATGTCCGAGCGCATGCGTTCCTCGTACGTAGGGATAAAGCCCGGGCAGCGATCCGGTATGTCGAAGTGACGCGATATCGTCACGAACGTAGAGGGGATCAACAGAAAACCCGTCATATGTTTTCCATTGAAGCGTTTCAACATCGGCGCCCTTCAAGTCTTCAATCACTTTTTTGCGCCATTGCTCCTTCCCTGACACGGGAAAATCATGAAACAATGATTTGTTCATATCTTTCTTTTCAATGTGATTCATCTCTGTGCTTTACATCATTTCTGGTACCCGGATCTCCTCTGTCAGTGTCCGGAAGAGGTTGTGATAAATGTAGCGAATCGCGGGGAGAATAAAAACGTAAATGTCCGGTATTAATCGAGATGCACTCTCGTAACGCGTAGGTCCTGCTGACCGAGGAATATTTCACCCAGTTGTTTGAACTTCTGCGGCACGTCCGAGACGTAAAAGGAATATCGCGGTTGCTGCGACGAGGTATTCAACAGTGATCTGGCTTTCAATTCACGTTCCACTTCCACGGCGGCTGCCTGGCCGGAATCGATCAGACCGACGGACGCTCCTATTGAGGATTGTATGACGCGACGCAGAATAGGATAATGCGTACATCCGAGAATGAGCGTATCGATATCGTGCTTTTTGAGTTCAGCGAGATACTCATCGGCCACCATCAGGGAGACAGCATGTTCTGTCCATCCTTCCTCGGCAAGTGGAACGAAGAGAGGACAGGGTTTTGAGAAAACCTGGAGGTGGGGATCTTTCTGATACAATGCCCGTGGATAACTCTCACTGGCGATGGTTGCAAGGGTACCGATGACACCGATTCTTCCATTTCCGGAAACACGTTGTGCTTCCGCAGCTCCTGGATCGATCATTCCGATGATGGGGATGTCGAACTTCGCCTTCAGTTCGTCTATTGCTACGGCTGAAACGGTATTGCAGGCGACGACAATGATTTTCACTCCTTGTTTGAGGAGAAAGCGCGTATCTTCGAACGCATATTCCCGCACGACTTCCGCAGATTTCGATCCATATGGTACACGTGCGGTATCACCAAAATAGGTGATGTTCTCGTACGGCATTTTCTTCATCAGAGCATGAACGACGGTGAGTCCGCCTATACCGGAATCAAACACGCCGATGCTATTGTAGCTGTTTTCCATTGTTGTTTCAGTAATTACGGTACTGTTCCAGTAGAAATCTCGTCAGACACGTTCAGATTACGTGTTCCATTACGGAAAGGCGGTACATCGGTTCACGTCATTATTTTTCGGAAATCGATAACGGACGTAAAGCTTACATTCCGTGTTCAATGTTGAAAAAACAGAAACTCAATCCAAATATTCAGTGTGTTTTCTGCGACGCAAATCATCCTTGTCAACGCTTCAATTGTTTCAACATGCTTGTGAAATAAATAATACACATGTAATTATTGACAATGTGGATATGTGGACAAGGCTTGATAGTGCCGGATAAACGATTGAAACAAATGGTGTTGTTGTCGGAGAGGTTACAAAAAGGTTCATGTTTGGAGTGTGTTGATTGAATGTGAGCATTGTGTAAGGCGGTCTGAACACGTTATGAGAGGAAAGAGAAAGGGCGGCTGATTGTGTTTTACCAGCCGCCCTCCGCAGATATTCACAGGAGTTATCAACACTTGTGCAAGGTCATCGTGAAAAGTAGGAAAGTTGTTTTTCCAGTTGTTCGACGTGATTGCGGATCCCATCTTCGCCTGTTATGTCCCGTTCGATGTTTTTGCATGCATGAATAATCGTGCTATGGTCACGACCTCCGAAATGAAGTCCGATGGTTTTCAGTGAAGCCCGTGTCATTGATTTCGCAAGATACATGGCAATCTGTCTTGGAAGCACTATTTCCTGTTTTCTGCTTTTTGCCCGGAGAGCGTTTTCAGAAACGTTGAAGTGATCAGCAACCAGTTTCTGAATCTGTTCGACAGTGATGTCTTTTTTATCGGAGGAAATCACATGTCTGAGCACTCGTTCCGCGAGAGTGATGTCGAGCGGACATTGTTCAAGGGTGTGTCTGGCTATAAGGCCGATATAGCATCCTTCAAGTTCACGAATGTTCGATTTCACATTGGAGGCGATGAATTCGACGACATCCTGTGGAAGGTCGATATGATCGCCCTCGGCTTTTTTTCGCAGGATGGCGATACGGGTTTCAAGATCGGGTGGTTGAATATCGACGGTCAGGCCGCATTGAAACCGGGAAACAAGTCGCTCATCAAGGCCGACCAGATCCTTCGGCGGGCGATCAGAGGAAAGGAT
>JAGTUW010000307.1 GCA_018224345.1 Bacteroidota bacterium | reverse complement strand
GACCGCCTCCGACGTCTATCTCCACTGCAGGAAAAAGCCTATGGGCCTACGGTTGATTGTAGGGGGTGTGCGACAATTCTGTGCTGATTGCATGATACGACGGAAATTCGTAAATTCTGATAGCGCATACACTATCAGATACAAAGGAGTCGTCATGTCACCGACAATCAACGCCCTTCTCCAAAAACGCGATGCGATTCTCGATCAGCTTCGCTCCATTGAACACTTCCGCCGCGGCACCGTCACCCTTCATGCCCGCGTCTGCGGAAAACCCTCCTGCCGCTGTGCACGCGATGCGTCAGCCAAACACGAACAATTCATCTGGTCCTTCTCCTCCGGCGGCAAGACAACGTCGAAACATTTGCGTCCTGGTCCGGAGGTCGCCAAGTATGTCGAAGAAACCGAACGGTATCGCGAGTTCAAACAGCTGGTGGATCAGCTGACGATCCTCAACGAACAACTCGCCAATAGCAAGCCCGCCGCAGTGATAGATGATGCCGACACACTTGATGCACTGAAAAAAAAACTTCGGAGGAAATTGCTGCGATCATCCAAAAGGAATTCCAGCGTATCGTCGACCTGATCATCAATCAGAGTCTCGGAGTCGATCGCATTGATCTCGAGGCGATCGAAACCTGTTTGCGAGACGGCGTGCATGCGGCGGGGTGCAGAATGCTTGAGCATGTGTTTGCGAGACTCGAAGAGTCGTCATCGGCCGTTGCACCAACCTGCGCAGATGGACATTCCCATCGTCGGGCCGGTTCTCGACCCAAGCACATTCTGACCATGCTCGGTCCCGTCGATATTACGCGGCTGTACTATTACGATTCGTCGTGCAGGCATGGACACAGCCCGTTCGATCATGTTTTGGACGTCGAAGGAGTGATGTTCAGCCCAGGCGTGCGCAACATGATGGCCTATGTCGGCGCGAAGGGACCGTTTCGTCAAGCTCACGAAGATCTGCTCCGTCTGGCCGGGTTGGCGATTCCGGCCAAATCAATAGAGCGTCTCTGCGGCATCATCGGCCAACAGGTCGATACCTATCAATGGCAGCAGACAGCCAACAGTGACCTGCGCATGCTCGGCACAGGACGACGGCACGAAACACTCTATATCGCCTACGATGGAACAGGAGTTCCCGTCCTGAAGCGGGAAACCGCTGGATGCAAGGGGAAGAACGGCGAGAGCGAGGGTAAAACCCGCGAGATCAAAGTCGGCTGTGTGTTCACTCAGACGCGCATCAACGAAGAGGGGTATGCCGTACGCGATGAGGCTTCCACCAGCTATATTGGCGCATGCGAAGACGCCGCTGCTTTTCAATGGCGGATCCTGCATCATACGCAGGTACGAGGTCTTGATCAAGCCCACCGCGTGTGTGTCCTCGGAGACGGAGCGCCATGGATTTGGAACATCGCAGATGAACATTTCCCAACGGCATACCAAGTCATTGATCTGTATCATGCTCGCCAGCACTATATCACCGTCGGGAAACTGTTCTTTCCGGAGAAGAGTCAGGAACTCGATCGATGGCTCCTGAAGCGAAAGCGAGAACTTGATCGAGGGGATACCAAGGCTGTTATACGCGCTCTCGAGCGCTTGCAGTCGCATTCGGAACACGCCGAAAAAATCCGGGACAATGCAGTCAATTATTTCCAGAAAAATGCACACCGGATGCGGTACGCATATTTCCGTGCAAAGGGGCTCTTCGTTGGTTCAGGGGTTATCGAGGCGGGTTGTAAAACGTTGGTGGGGCAGCGGTTGAAGCAATCCGGAATGCACTGGTCGATTCGGTCTGCGAACAATATTGTGGCACTCCGATGCCTCTTCCTCGGAAATCAATGGGATGATTTTTGGGAAGCACGGACGGCGGCGGCATGATGGCGCGCACAAATTTGTCGCACACCCCTTCCGATCCGGCGTGTTGATGAACACCTGATTCCGTCGTAACTTTCACATTGAGACTTTTCTTCATCAGACGGAGGAGAATATGAAACAGGTGTATGCACTCATCATCCCGGCGCTTGCTGTATTGCTGCTGGCGGGATGTGGGAAAAAAGCAGAGGAGGATGAAATGCAGATGCATTCAGGAACACCGGTAAGCGAGCGACTCGCCATGTATGCCGGTGTCGATATCGAGGTGGACCTTTCCGGATTGACAGAGCGGCAACGCGCATTGATCGGGAAACTGATCGAGGCAGGCCGGCTGGCAGATGAAATATTCTGGCTGCAGTCTTCTCATGACGCTGTCGCGGTTCGCGATTCACTGTTGCTGGCAGGCGGTATGGAGAATGATGTGCTCAAATACGTGATGATCAATTATGGTCCTTACGACCGTTTGCTCGAAGGCGAACGTTTCGTCGGTGAGGGCCCGATGCAAAAGCCCGCCGGCGCCGCGTTTTATCCGGCCGACATGACCAAACAGGAATTCGAATCCTGGGTCACAGCACATCCCCATCAGAAAACAGCCTTCCAAAGCCAGTACACCGTCATCGAACGTGAGGGTGACAACTTGATCGCCGTTCCTTATCATCTGAAATACCCGCAGGTCGCACGAATTGCCGTTCTGCTCGAGGAAGCCGCAGACCTGGCCGACAACCCGAGCCTGAAAGCCTATCTCCAACTGCGTGCCAAAGCCGTTGCCACCGATCAGTACTATGAAAGCGATATGGCCTGGATGGACCTGCGTGACAATGATATCGACGTGGTGATCGGTCCTGTCGAGAATTATG
>JAGTUW010000306.1 GCA_018224345.1 Bacteroidota bacterium | reverse complement strand
GGTGCTTCCATCTGCAACGCACGCATCGATGGCAACGGAATCTCCAGGGAGGTATACTCTTCGTGTGGCTGCTCATAGCGGGATGCGGCAAGACGATACCGGAGTACAAGCTTTGAAAACCCGTAATCATCACTGATACTCAGGAGCAACGGGAGACGCATTCTTTCGTCAACATTCACGTTCATCCCCGGCTCCAGGATGTCCACTGTCGGCACCATGTCCGGGAGCACATTCAACGCATATTCGATGGGATTCGCATTCTCTATGCCTGCAGGATCGCGCAGGGCGACGTGATACGATCCTTCACTGCGCAACACGAAGACGGCCTTTGCGCGTGTTCCGTCGAGCGTCACCGGCACCTGTTGGGTATCGGCAAACACGACGGCCGCTTCGGCGACATCCCTGTTCAGGGTCATTTCGAGAGAGACACGTGTTCCGGTGACAGCACTGACGTCACCGACATTGTCATCGAGATAGCGCGGCGGCAGCTTGGTATAGGAAGGGAAGGTGAGCTGCACGCGCAGAGAGCGAATGAACGGCCGGTCTACCACATCGACGCGGTAGTGGCGACTGCGGTACCCTCTCGCCTCGGCGTAGTATTCGAAAGATGTACGGACACCCTGCATCGTTGTCACATAGGCATCACTGCTGTCACGGGAAGTGCGGATGGCATCGAAATCTTCCTGCCCCTCTTCCCGCGTATAAAATGTCACCTCCGGTTGTATGACGGCGCTTGTCGTGGCGGTGAGTGTCAGGGTCTCCCCCTTGACGGTTTCCGTGTCGCCGGGAGAAACAATGAATTCAAAGGGCGCAGGAGGCGCGAAATCAGTACGGAACTGCAGCAGGCGCAGCGACGCATTGCCCATCGTCGAAGGCAGCATCGCAAACGCCACAGCGACAAATGCCAGCGCAATCGCTGCATTGCGCATCGCGCGGCGCGCTGGAGCCACATCGACCACTGGTGAGAGATCCAGGCGTGCGAATGCATCAGCGACATCACGGAACCCCGCATCGACCAGTGCCGGCGAATAATTCGCGTGTCGCTCGCGGCGCATCTCGCGATACACCTGCAAGGCATTGAGCAGGCGATCACGCATGTCCGGAAAATGATTCCCCACTTCACGGGCAACGACGTCGTCACTTTTCCGGTGTGCTGCTGACAGGAAGGGTCGCAGTGCGGGAAACAGCACAAGACCGGCACCGATGAGCACCGCGAGCGTAGTGCCGAAAAACAGTGCGGTGCGCGCTTCCACACCAAGGTGAAAAATCGCTTCAATTGCGAGCGCCACCAGCGACGCGATGAAAACAATCACCAGCGCATGTGAAAGTCCACGACGGAGTGCGAGAGACTCCTCCCGTTTACGCACCCCGCGCAGTGTTTCAATGATTCTATCGTAATTGACCAGCTTTTCGTCTTTCATTCCAATGCCTTTCTCATTTCTCCGTCTATGCATTCACGGACAGCCTGTACTGACCTCGCTGTCGATGGGGAGTATGTATCCGTATCATCAGAGAACGCATATCATTATCAGCGACAGAACGATTCATTTCAACGCGATGGTCCGATCCGTTTCGCGGACCGGACACTGCATGCGTATGCCGTCAGGCAGGCGATCAATTCTTCAGCGCCCAGATAATGATATTCATTCCCATTTGCAGTGCTTTGCGTCTTACTTCCTCCGGATTCTTGTGCACATCCGGGTCAGCCCAGCCATCGGCAAGATTGCTCTCGTAGGTGTAGAACAGTACGAGGCGGCCTTCATGGAAAATGCCGAATCCCTGCGGGGCCTCATTGTCATGCTCGTGTATTTTTGGTAGTCCGTTCGGAAAAGGAAAATGTACATGGTAAATCCCGTGATCGAAGGGCAATTCCACCATTTCCCTGTCCGGAAACACGTTCTTTATTTCTCGACGAAATGCCTTGTCGAAGCCGTAATCGTCGTCGACATAGAGAAAACCACCGTTCTCGAGATACGACCGCAGATTCGCCGCTTCACGATCCGAAAGCCTGATGTTACCGTGCCCGGTCATGAATGCGAATGGATAGGAAAACAACTTCTCACTGCCGATCTCGACATGAACCTCGGTACGTACATCGGCATCGACATTGCTGTGCTCTTTGAGAAAGCGCAGCATGTTGAGCTCGGAGGATGGATCGTTGTACCAATCGCCTCCACCGTCGTACTTCACTCTGGCGATGACGAATTTGCTTCCCTGCCGCTCCACCGCCTGTGCATGCATCCACGTCGCGTCCCAAAGCAGCAGCGACAAGATCATCATGACAACAGGCAGGAAATGCAGTTGAGGTCGATATTGCAATATCCGTTCATTCATAGAAAAGAAAGTTACTACCACGCCCCGTGCAGCGCAAGGCGAATTTTTCTCCGGTCAGATGTTCATTCAACAGACCCGGCGTTGATTCCGAAGAACCCGGCGTTGATTCCGAAGAACCCGGCGTTGATTCCGAAGAACCCGGCGTTGATTCCGAAGAACCCGGCGTTGAT
>JAGTUW010000305.1 GCA_018224345.1 Bacteroidota bacterium | reverse complement strand
TTGTTCCAGTTGTACTGCGCGAAGGCGGAGACGCTCGGGACATGACCGGCACGCGCTATAGAGACACCCTTCTCGGCGCTTTGCAGCGAGAGATCCGCCTGCCTGTAATCGGCGCGTCTGTTGACAGCTTCATCGAGCAGTGCGTCGAACTCCCCCAACCCGGCACGAAAGCGTGTAATATCCGTATCGAGAATGCTTTCGGGGATATCCGCTGCAGAGATCTCGAATGCCGGTCGCGGCGAAAGGCCGATCATCGCCTGCAGGTCGACGAGTGCGTTGATGTAATTGTTGTGAGCTTCGATCACGGCGAGTTCGTCATTGCCGAGGACGACCTCCTGACGCAGGACGTCGGCACGGGGAACGGCCCCGACGGCGTACATCTCGCGAATGCGCTCGAGCTGCGCGGTCCCGCGCTCGAGGTTGCTTTCGGCGACCTCTTCGAGCTGTTCCATGCGCAAGGTGTTCAGGAATGATTGCTGTATCGCATAAACGACATACTGTCGTGTGCGCTGGAAGCTCTCCTCAGCGGCGTTGAATTCCAGAAGACTCTGGTCGACAGTATTGAAGTTGCGCATACCGTCGAACAACGTCAGGCCGGCCTGTACACTGTAGCTGTAGGAATTTCTTGACCGAAGCAGGTTGTCAGCGCGAAAGGCGAGCTGTTCGGCATCGGAACGACTCCACGACGCTGAAGCACGCAGACTCGGCAGGAACTGGCCATATGCTTCCGTGCGAAACGATCCACTGCGATCGATATTGTTCCTGGCCCGAAGAATATCAATGTTGTTCTTCAGCCCGGTTTCGATGCATTGTTCCAGCGTGTACGCCGGTGGTGACTGTGCATGCACGGACGTCACGTACAGAAATGCGAAAACAATTGCGATGATGATCCTGAATGATTTCATACGACTGTTGGTGTTGTGTAGCGATTTGTGCGGCCAGCGTCTGTCATGCCTCCACATCAATAATCAAACGGAATCGGATATCAAAAGTTTCACTCTCTGTCTGTTCGATGTACCGCAAACTATGAAAAAGCGGTAACCAAGGGAACAGTGAACGCATTGTTCCCGCCTGGTTAGCGATGAATTCATTCCTTCAGTTCACGGGGCAGGCGCTTGAGCTGACTCTTCCGCGATTGTGAATTTTTCTCCATGGGTCCGGACAGGACCTCATCCTTTATACTGAGCAGATACTCCAGGGCCGCCTGCTCGTCGTTGGGAATAATACCGTCGAGCACGGCATCCTCGATTTTTGTTTTGAGTATCCCGACGGCGATACCCGGTTTGATCCCACAGACACGCATGATAGTTTCGCCGTCGAGCGGTGGTTGCCAGCTTCGCAGCCTGTCCCGCTCCTCAACCGTGCGCATCCGTTCGACCAGTGCGTCATAATTGCGCAGGTATCGTTTTACGAGTTTCGGATTCTTTGAAGTGATATCAGAACGACACAGTTGCAGCAGTTCGTCAATGTCCTCACCTGCTTCAAACAGCAGACGTCGTATGGCAGTGTCGGTCACTTCCTCATTGATCAGTGCAATCGGACGTAAATGGAGCAACACCATCTTCCTGACAAACGGCAAGGCTTCGAGAGGAAGTTTCATATGCTGAAAAATTGGTTTGACCATACGCGCCCCGATTTCGGGATGCCCGTGAAAGGTCCACCCCGTTTCTTCGACGAAGTGTTTGGTACGGGGTTTGGCGATATCGTGCAGGACGGCCGCGAGACGTAACCAGATATTGTCACTGACCTTGCAAAGATTATCCAGCACGTTCAATGTGTGATAAAAAACGTCCTTGTGATGAAAATTCCTCACACCGCCCGGATAATCGATCGAGCGTTGATCGACACCGGCAAGTTCATGAAATTCCGGAAACACATGTTGCATCAATCCGCTCTCCTGCATGGGGGCGAGTCCGAGCGAAGGCCGATCCGTGGAAAGTGTTTTCATGAACTCATCGCGGATGCGTTCCATCGAAACGATGCGTATGCGTTCCTGCATACGTTCGATAGACGCCAGGGCACCCGGATCGACAGAGAATCCGAGTTGTGCTGCGAAACGGAATGCACGCAGCATGCGCAGCGGATCATCGGAAAACGTAATATCCGCATCAAGCGGCGTTTTCAGAACCTTTCGTTCGATATCGGCACAACCATTGAAAGGATCGATGAGCCGCCCGAAGTCCTCAGGATGCAGTGCAGCCGCGAGGGCATTGACGGTAAAGTCACGCCGCGCCATATCTTCATCGATGGTGCCGGCAGTGACGGTTGGTTTTCTGGAGTGTTCGTCATAAACTTCCCGGCGCATACCGACGAATTCCATATCCACCCCCTGCAGCGTACAGCGTGCGGTGCCGAAGCGTTCAAACGTCACCACACGTGAGGTCCGTAAAGCGTCCTGCACCTGTTGTGCGAAGGCAATGCCATCCCCTTCCACGGCAAAGTCGATGTCCGTCGTACCGCGGCCCATAATCACATCCCGCACGTATCCACCGACGACATAGACCCGCACTCCGGTATCGTCAGCGACAGTCCCTATCTCCCGCAGCACCGGATTGGTCAACAGCGCAGCAATCTGACCACGTTCTTTCATCTCACAATACGCCCGTTCACGTTCAGGAATCAACGTCCGCTTTCCCTCCACTTTGCACTCCCCGTACTGTTACACTGCAGGCAATGATAATATTCGACAGCTGAATGAAACATAAGTGGAAATGTACAACGGAATACGCTGTGAACAAAGGGGGAAAACGCAGTGATTTTGCTGTTTTTCTTCGTGTCGCTGTGCCCCTTTCGTTGAGCATGACGATGTGACAGCGATGCGGTCTGTCATTCTGACGCTATTTCTGCCATAATGTGTGCATATTAGGTAACAGTGGATGGTTTCGAGAGTAATATTGCTTTGGTACGGTATTTGTACAAGTAAGAGATGGTATCTGATAACAAATGGAGCAGACAATGCCTCACTTCAAATTTGACCCGATGAAAGAGCTTGAGTATCTCTCACAGCGCATGCGCAGAATCGCCGATGATTTCCCCGAGACCTTCAGTTTCGAATTCGGGAAAGGGTTCGAGCCCCGTGTCGATGTGTATGCCGACAAGGACACATTGCGCGTACTGGCTGAGCTTCCGGGACTGCGGAAGGACGCTGTCTCGCTGTCATTTGCCGATGGCATTCTGACTATCAGCGGCAACAAGCCGGTACCGGAACACGCCGAAGGAGTTGCAGTGCTGCGTGCCGAACGCTCATTCGGTGATTTCATTCGAGAGATCGAATTGCCGAAAGACGTCGATCCCTCGAGTATCGCTGCCACGATGAACGACGGCTTGTTGACAATCACACTGAAAAAGAAAGCCGTGTCACATGATAGCGAAATCAAGATCAACATCAGTTGAAACAGGATTGTGAAGAGTAATATTTTTAATGAATGCAAGGAGAGCAGGCCAATGGGCAAAATAATTGGAATAGATCTGGGAACTACGAATTCCGTCGTCGCTGTCATGGAAGGTACGACACCGACCGTGATTCCCAATTCCGACGGCGGACGAACAACGCCTTCGATGATCGGATTCAAAAAGGACGGTGAACGCGTCGTCGGCAATGCCGCGAAGCGTCAGGCGGTGACCAACCCGCAGAACACCGTGTACTCGATCAAGCGGTTTATGGGACGCCGTTACGACGAAGTCTCGCATGAGATCGAGGAAGTACCATATCAGGTCATCAAGGGCGAAAATGGAACAGCGCGTATTCAGATAGATGAGCGTATTTATTCACCCCCGGAAATCAGTGCCATGGTACTGCAGGCGCTG
The DNA here is from genome assembly GCA_018224345.1 of Bacteroidota bacterium. GTDB lineage: Bacteria > Bacteroidota > Ignavibacteria > SZUA-365 > SZUA-365 > SZUA-365. The sequence goes on along the minus strand of JAGTUW010000305.1, from coordinate 13,611 downwards.
AAAAAATCCGCGGAGGAATACGTCGGTGAGAAAATAACAGAGGCGGTGATTACCGTCCCTGCGTATTTCAATGACTCGCAGAGGCAAGCGACCAAGGATGCCGGAGAGATCGCCGGGTTGACGGTCAAACGTATCATCAATGAACCAACTGCAGCAGCCCTGGCGTATGGAATGGACAAGAAGAGTGTGCAACAGAAAATCGCCGTGTATGATCTCGGTGGCGGCACCTTCGATATTTCCATCCTGGAACTCGGTGACGGCGTATTTGAAGTGAAATCCACCAATGGTGATACGCATCTTGGTGGAGACGATTTCGACCACCGTCTCATCGATTTTCTGGCAGATGAGTTCCATAAGGCGGAAGGTGTGAACCTGCGCAAGGATCCTATGGCCTTACAGCGGTTACGTGAAGCGGCAGAGAAGGCGAAGATGGAACTCTCGACACTGATGCAGACCGACGTCAACCTTCCGTTTATTACTGCGACTGCCGAGGGTCCGAAACATCTGAACACCACCATTTCTCGGACCAAGTTCGAACAGTTGACCGATGATTTGATCAAACGCACCATCGAACCGTGCAAGACAGCATTGAAGGATTCCGGTTTGACTCCGAACGATATAGATGAAGTCATCCTCGTCGGTGGGTCCACACGTATTCCGCGTGTCCAGCAAATCGTCACTGAACTCTTTGGAAAAGAACCGCACAAGGGAGTCAACCCCGATGAAGTCGTCGCCGTCGGTGCCGCCATTCAGGGCGGAGTTCTCTCAGGTGATGTCAGTGATGTCCTGCTGCTCGATGTCACACCACTCTCTCTCGGTATCGAAACGCTGGGTGGTGTGTTGACGACGCTCATCCCTGCAAACACCACGATTCCGACGAAAAAGAGCGAGGTATTTTCAACGGCGTCGGATAGCCAGACCTCTGTCGAAATTCACATTCTGCAGGGCGAGCGCCCCATGGCAGCGGATAACCGGACGCTCGGACGTTTCCATCTCGACGGTATCCCTCCCGCTCCGCGTGGGGTCCCCCAGGTCGAGGTGACATTCGATATTGACGCAAACGGCATTCTGCATGTATCGGCAAAGGACAAGGCCACGAGCAAGGAGCAGAGCATCCGCATTACCTCCTCGAGCGGCCTCTCGGATGACGAAGTGCAGAAAATGAAGCGCGAGGCCCAGGAGCACGCCGCCGATGACAAAAAGCGCAAGGAGGAAATCGATCTGCGAAATCAGGCCGACAATCTTATCTTCCAGACACGCAAGCAACTCGAGGAATTCAAGGATCAACTCGATGCCGAGACGAAGGAACGGCTGGAGTCTGAAGCAAAGCGCCTTGAAGAAGCACTCAAGGCGAATGTACCTGCCGATATCAAGGCAGCCATGGAACAGCTCAACAAGACATGGAATGAAGCCTCGTCAAAAATGTATCAACAGGCTTCCCAGCAGCCATCGGGCGAGCCGGGCGGTCCGGAAGACGCACAGGGTGCTGGTGGCGCACAGGACGAAAGCGGCGCACAGGACCAAAGCGGTGCACAGGATGCAGACTATGAAGTCGTCGACGACGACAAAAAATGACCCTGCGTCATTTGCGCATGCTCATTCAGGTAACAACAATCACGCGAGACCCATGTCTGGATCTCGCGTGATTGTTTTTTATCTATGACAGTTCTACTTTTCCTTTTTCGCAATCATGAGGAATATCATGCTGAACAAAGAGCTTCTCGAAATTCTCGTCTGTCCCGTGGGGAAATCCGAATTGCGTCTCGAGGGAGATGCGCTGATATGTACAAGCTGTGGCGCGAAATACCGCATCGAGGATGATATTCCAATCATGCTGGTCGACGAAGCCGAGTTACCCGAAGGAGTATCCTCTCCCGAAGAACTCAACTGTGGTCAGCAAGAAACGCCGCCACCTGCTTTCTGATGCCTGCCTCGTCAAGCCCGTAATGGACATAAAGGTCCGTCGGTGACCCCGATCGCCCGTATTCGCGCATTCCGATACGCTTCATGCGCGTCGGCTGCCCTTCTCCGAGCACTTCGGCAATGGCCCCTCCAAGACCGCCGACGATACTGTGATCCTCGACCGTAATCACCCGGCCGGTTTCCCGGGCGGCCTGAATGACGTACTCTGCGTCGAGCGGGGCTATGGTATAAATATTGACGACACGGATGTGCAGTCCTTCCTTCTCGAGCGCCTCTGCTGCTTTCAGGGAATTGTACACGACACCGCCGGTTGTGAAGAGAACAGCATCGTCTCCGTCCTTGAGGACGTCAGCTTTTCCAAAAACGAAATGGTAATCGTCACCGTGAATGTGTTCAACTCCCTGCCTCGTCAACCTGAGGAAAGCGGGAAAAGGGTGTCCGGCGAGAAAATCGACAGCACCCCTGGTTTCTCTGTCATCGGCTGGTTGAATGATGGTCATATTTGGAAGGGTACGCATCAGCGCGATATCCTCCAATGCCATCTGGCTGTAACCATCCTCACCAATGGCGACGCCGCAATGGGTCCCGACCACGGTGACATTTGCTTCACTATAGCCTATAGACATACGGATTGCCTCAAAACGTCCGACGACGAACGTCGAGAATGAACAGATAAACGGTTTTTTCCCACTCAGGGCCATGCCTGCAGCGGCACCGATCATGTTATGTTCCTGAATCCCCATCTCAAAAAACCGATCGGGATATTGTGCGGCGAAGATCTGCGATTGCGTGGACTTGGAGAGATCCGCGTCGAACACGACAATTTCGGGATGCGTCGCCCCGAGTTCCGCCAACCGTTCACCGAATGAAACGCGTGTTGCTTTTGCCATTGTATCGTCGTGCCTTCTTTTACGTGAGTAACGCTTCGATTTCCTTGATCGCCGCATCAGCTTCGGCATTGTTGGGTGCCTTGCCATGCCATTCCGTCGGGTGTTCCATAAAAGAAACCCCCTTCCCTTTTACCGTGTGGGCAATAATGTAATGCGGTTTCCCCGCCTCTTCCTGTGCCCGCGTCAGCGCGGCATCGATGGCCCCGATATCGTGTCCGTCAATCTCCTGTACATCCCAGTTGAACGCCTGGAGTTTTGCAGCCAGAGGTTCGAGATTCAGGATGTCGTTGGTAGGACCGTCAATCTGTCCCTTGTTGTAATCGAGCAGGACGATCAGGTTGTCGAGTTTGAAATGTGCTGCGGAGAGCAGGGCTTCCCAGGTCTGTCCTTCCTGAGTTTCACCATCACCCGTGACACAATACACCTTGTACGGCTTCCCGTCAAGCTTTGCTGTCATGGCCATGCCCTGCGCAATGCTCAATCCCTGACCGAGTGATCCGGTACTGGCCTCCACGGCGGGAAGGGAACGATTGTGCGGATGTCCCTGCAGATAACTGTCCACCTTGCGCAAGGTGAGCAGATCCTCATGTGGGATCACACCGCTGCGTGCGAGAACGGCATAGAGAGCGGGAACACCATGACCTTTGGAAAGAACAAAACGATGCCGATCGGGATCGGCGACGTTATCGGGCGACCGCTTGACATAGCGGAAGAAAAGAACAGTGAGTATATCGATGAGTGAAAGCGAACCGCCCGGGTGACCCGAGCCGGCCGCATGCAGCATCCGGATAATGTCGATCCGCATTTCATTTGCGGATCGCTGCAACGCTGGGAGTGTCAAATCCATTTGTTTGAGAAGTTGAACGTTGTGGATGGGAATAAGAGCGATTTTTCGCGGTTGATTTCGTTGTATGCGGGGCGGAACATCAATCCCCGCGATATCGGAGATTACGCGAAGGTGCCTGTCTTTCTCATGAATCGAGCAACGATTCATCAATTTCGATTTCCATGCGCAGCATGGCGGAACTGAGTGTTTTTCCCTGCGCATCATTTTTCAGTGACACCGTGCCACCTCCACCGAGCGTATTGTGCAGGATGAAATTCAGAGCACCGAGATTCGGAAGCTCGAAACGCTCGACCTTACCAAAACAGATACCCTCGAAGTGTTTCTTTACTGAATCCAATGTAAGTTCTTGTAAAAGAATGGGATAGAAGCGTTCATCACGAGCGATAACTCCTATGTTCCCGGCATCTCCCTTGTCACCGGAGCGGGCATGGGCGATTTCGATCAGACGGATTCGTTTTGTTGCCATGTCAGTTCTCCTCGACGACGACGTGTGGGGTAACCGCGGTTTTCGGAATCAATGCGGGCCAGTAAGCGATGACTTCACTGGGTTTCGGTCTTCCTCCGGCAAAACCAGTGACCGAAGGTGGCCCGGTAAGAATCAGCGGTGCCAGTTCCTGGCCGAAGCGCGTAATATGGTCTTTGTTTTTTCCGCGAACACCGATACGGAGAACGACTTCGTTGATTTCCTCCGGAACTGAAGCAAGTGGGCCGAAGCAGGAGTCGTGTCCGACGAATTCAGTCAGAATCTCATCGAATTCCAGTCCGAGGTCCGACAGACGCGTACGGAGGATCTGATCGGCCACACGGGCTTTTTCCAACGCATCGGGCCATGCATAGGTAAGCGACCCGAAAGCGGAATAGCCGTCCTGATACGCAGCGGAAACTTTATAGAACGGTGTATCGGGACGCCCTTTCACGTCCGTGACACGCACCCTGTTCTCTCCGTCCGGATGCAGCCGGATACTGGTGAAATCCGCGACACAGTCCGGCGTGATATATTCCTGCGGATCACCGATTTCATAGAGCAACTGTTCCTTGACCGTGGGAACGGAGACGAGTCCGCCGGTATTCTCATGCTTGGTGATAACGAATGTGCCGTCGGGAGATGCTTCTGCAATCGGGAAACCGATATGGGCAAGGTCGGGCACGGATTTCCAATCTCCGAGATAATTCCCGCCGCTGCTCTGCCCGCCACATTCGAGGATATGTCCGGCGACGGTCCCTGCCGCCATGTTGTCCCAATCGTCGCTGGCCCAGCCGAATTCATGAATCATCGGAGCGAGTGTCAGGCCGGTATCCGTCGTTCTTCCGGTAATGACGATCTGTGCTCCCTGGCGCAAGGCCTCGACGATCGGGAAAGCGCCGAAATAGACATTCGCGGAGACGATTCTCTCGCGCACCGTACTGATGGGTTCACCACTTTCCATATTTCGGAGTTCTATGCCTGCGGCAAGCAGTTCTTCGATGCGATCAAGAATATCGTCACCGTCGACCACGCCGATTTTCAACCCTGTGATCCCCTGGCGTTTGGCTTCACGAAAAATAGCATCGCGGCAGGCAAACGGATTGACACCGCCGCCATTGGTAATGACTTTGATGTTCCTGTCAATGATATGTGGAAGTATGCGGCCCATCTGTCCGGGAAGGTCACGGGCATACCCGAGTTCCGGGTTGCGCAGTTTCTGTTTCTGCATGATGGACATGGTGACTTCGGCGAGAAAATCCATCATGAGGTAATCGATGGGCCCACGGGTCACCTGGTGGTATGGGGCGTCGACAAGGTCACCCCAGAATCCCTGGCCACTGGCAATGCGTATGGTCTTGTTCAAAATATCCTTCCTGCCTCGGCATGTCGTGAAAGGGGGAACCGCAGTCGGTTCATGTTACCGTAGTATGAAAGGTAATACTTGCCGGGTTTTTTTCAAAAAAAAATCCCGCTTCCGGGATCATTATTCCGTCAGCATTGCTTATCTTTTGCGATGTGTAGCCTTGCTTCACCTATCCATTCACAATACAACACATGCATCGTATGACTGACAAGTCACAAAAACCCCGTCTGAAGGATTTCCCCAAGACCTACTGGGTTGTCATCCTTTTCGAATTTTTCGAGCGCGGTTCGTATTACGGGATGATGAGTATCCTCTCCGTGTACATGACTGACCAGCTCGGTTTCTCGAAAGAAGGTGTCGGTATCATCAAAAGTACCATTCAACCTCTTCTGTATTTCCTTCCGATTTTTTCCGGTGCTATCGCCGACCGTATGGGATACCGGCGCACGCTCATGGTCGCGTTCGCCCTGCTCGGTGGCGGCTACTTTCTCACCAGCCAGATGACCACCTACAGCGCGGTGTTCTTTGCATTGATCATCATGGGCTTCGGTGCCGGGACTTTCAAGCCGGTCGTCTCCGGTACGATCGCAAAGCTCACCGATGAGAGAACCAGCACGCTTGGTTTCGGGATTTTCTACTGGACAATCAATCTCGGGGCCTTCCTGTTCCCGCTTATCATTGTCCCGGTCCTCAAATCCATTTCCTGGCATTATGTGATTATCGCTTCTGCTGTGGGAACAGGCGCGATGCTCATCCCTGCGATTTTCCTGTTCAAGGAGCCGAATGAAGCCCATCCGGTCAAGGAATCCTTCATGGTCGCATTGCAAGGGATTCTCAAAAAACTTTACATCGTGTTTACCGACTGGCGTTTCATTCTCTTCATCTTCATTTATTCCTGGTTCTGGATTCTCTATTTCCAGATGTTCGACAGCGTATTGTGGTATGTAAAAGCCTTCGTCGATGCCACGCCCCTCGATAACTGGGTTCAAGGCACCTTCGGTTTCGAATGGCACTTCGATGTCGAACACGTGACTGTCATCAACGCCGGGACCATCATCCTTCTGCAACTGTTCATTTCACGTATCGTCAGTAAGACCAGGGCGCTGCCGACTATGGTTTCCGGGATTGCGCTCGGTACCGTCGGCATGGCGATTCTCGCGATCAACACGAATATCTGGGTGTTCATGGCCGGCATCACGATTTTCTCAATAGGAGAAATGACCGCACACCCGAAATTCATCAGTTACCTGGGCCTGATCGCACCACCGGACAAAAAAGCGACGTATATGGGCTTCGGTTTTCTCTACGGCGCATTCGGCTCATTGATCGGCGGCGTACTCGGTGCCTTCCTCTACGTGCGCTTCATCGATAATCCGATGATCGCTTTTGTCAAACAGACACTGCGCGAACAGGGACCCGGGATCGCCCTGCCCGCCGATGTGACGATCGAACAGGCCCTGCAATACGGTGCGGAAATCGGATTGACCAAAGCCGAGATCTCAACACATGCTCTGACCAGCGAGCTCTGGCTGCTGTTCAGCGGAATCGGCGTCCTCTGCATTATCGGCCTTCTGTCCTATCAGAAATTCATCGGGCCTCGTACCGCCCAGTCCTGATAGAACTGTGAATGCGGCGCGGAGGCCACGGGCGAAGAACCGTGGACATTGTGCACCCGTCCCGCATACAACGCAACGGAAACCATCTCATGAGTGTACACCTTATGTGTACGCAAACGAACTCTCCGATACAGTCATGAACAGAAAGCGCGGTCCTTTTTCGGGACCGCGCTTTTTATGTCACTACGGGATGCCGATATAATAGCATCCATACATCCTGTTATGTCTTATTATTGAACAATAACCATTTTCCGGACTTCTCGATGATTCCCGGCGCGCAATTCGTAGAAGTAGGCGCCGGCATTGAGCCCTTCTGCATTCACTGTGATTTGATGCGTGCCTGCCATGCGCTGTTCATCGAGCAGGGTTCGCACCACCCTGCCCTGCAGGTCGTAGATGCGCACCTGAATGCTGGACGGCCGTTCCAGGGTGAAGGGCAGCACGGTGGAGCTTCCCTGCGCGAGAGGATTCGGATAATTCTGTCCGAGATCGAACATCAACGGACGCATACGTTCCGCTTCCTGCTCCGTACTCAGCACAGCGGAGCTCATCCACATGCCGCGTCCGTGCGTAGCGGCGTAGATGATGTCGTCGCCAGTAATCCTGATATCATCAATGACGACTGTCGGGAGACCTTCACCGAAGGGTTGCCAGTTCAGACCGGCGTCGCGGCTGACATAGATACCGATATCGGTTCCGGCAAAAATGATGTCCGGATTTTTCTCATAGATTGAAAGAGCACCGACAGGAATATCCGGCAGGCTGGTCTCCGGCGTTTCTCCTTTCATGAATTCCCAGGATTCACCGCCGTCCGTGGTCATGTACACGCCGCTGGATGAACTGAAGCCGGCTGTGCCGACATACGCGATATCTCCGTTGACCGGATGCACAGCCACTTCACCGAGAAAGAGACGTGGGAGACCGGCATCGATCCGTGTCCACTCCACATTGTCCGGAGCAGCCATCGCATTGGTCGTTCTGAATGCGCGCGCCGAATACCCGGTCACACCGTAGAGTACATCCGGATTGTTCTTGCAGAAAGCAAGATGCTGAAATTGAGAAAGCGAACTCGTCTGATTCGTGAGATTCCCGGATATCGGTATCCATTGCGCGCCGCTGTTCGTCGTGCGGTATATCCTGTTCCCGCCGACGACGAGATGACTCTTGTCCGTCGGATGCATGATAAAAGGCGTCACGAAACTGAACATGTAATTGTTGTCGCCGTCACGCAGGGTCAGTCCGTTCTGAATGGCGAAAAATGTCGTCCCACCGTTGGTGGTTTTACCGAGGCGTCCGTACTGGTACGCGATATAGAAAATATCCTGGTTTTCGTAATCGAAGGCGACCCAGCCTCCGTCACCTCCCCAGTTGACGAGCTGCTGCCACACGGGATCCGGTGCGATTCCGATGTTGTTCCTTCTGTCCTGCGTCCCCCCAGCGACGCGAGAGGTCTGTTGCCGGTCGTAATTCATGGAATAGAACTGCATGGTCGCCAGTCCTGTCCCGACCTCTTCCATAGTGATATTTGATCTTCGGCAATCATTGGTACGGAACACGCCACCGTCACTGGCCAGAAGCATGATGTCCGGGTTTGTGGGACTGAAGTCTGCGTAATGCATATCCACCCAGGCCCCGGCCATTCCGGACTGTGTCGTCACCTGCCGGAAGGAAAGACCGCCGTCGGTACTGCGCCAGGTATTGATGCCACCGACAAAAACGACATCCGGGTCAGTGGGATGATACCGGATATAAAGGTTGTAATCTCCCTGTCCTCGCAGAAATTCACGCATGCTGATCTGCTCGGAAGACGGTAACTTCTCCCAGTTGTCGCCACTGTCTGTGGATCGAAAGATTCCGAGAAAATCCCGCCGAGAGTTCGATGTGTGTTTTGGAGCACGATGCATCACACAAATAATTGTACCCGGTGTATTGAGACTCGCATCCAGTACGACGCGTCCGATCGAGTCCGCCTCGGGGATATTGTCCATGATACGCGTAAAGGTGAAGCGGTCACCGCGCTCATCGGAGTAATACAGACCGTTGCTTGAACGCCCGTTGTAATATCCGAAGCCCACGATAACACGATCCGGTCTGGCTTTGTCGATAATCACCGAACGTGCGGGACCGTTGAGCACCGCCTTCCAGTTTTCACCGCCATCGGTGGTTCGCATCAGCGCACCGGAGGCGCCCCCATGCGTCGTCGCTGCAAAAATCAGGTCCGGATCATCGGGATGGATTGCGAGATGGTTGACGGCCAGATCCACATCACGAATGACATCCTTCATGATATTCGTCCAGGTCTCTCCCGCATCCGTGCTTTTGTAAATACCGTCACCGTACACCTTGTCCCAATTGTTGCTGCCCTCACCGGTAGCAATATAGATGATATCGTGATTCACCGGATCAAAGGCCATGTGCCCGATCGCCAGTGTCGACAGTTGATCTGTTTTCGCTGTCCACGTCGTACCGCCGTCCGTGGATTTGAACAGTCCTCCCGAGGCCGAACCGGCATAGGCGATATTCGGATCTGTCGGATGGAATTTCACGACACGCACCCGGCCTGCGATATTGTTCGGTCCGATAAAAGTCCAGGTGTTCGCGAATGACTCCTTTCGCAGCGAGAAATGAGCATTCTGGTCGGCACGGAAGTCCACAGCCTCCCGCAAACCCTGCGAAATACCTTTCTCCGATCCCAGCACGCGCGGTGCTATATACCAGTCGAGGCGTGGATGATCGAGGTTGCGTCCTTCTCTGATATCCGCCTTGCGCTCTGCCTTGAGCTGTGCCCGGACATCCTGCTTTCGTGTGAATGAGGAAGTATCGTCGTGCGATGAGAAGTGAAGAATCACGGCGGCCGTCACTGCGGTACCGATCAGTACTGCAATGGGTAGCAGTCGTCGTAACATAGTAGAACCTCCTGGTTGCGACGGGTACGCAATCGGCGAATTCCTTTGAATGCGAATGACTTCGAACCCGTAAATGCTTATATTTCTGAAAAGCCTCTCCGGGATTTCACCGGAAAGCTGCTATCAATCAGCAGGACGTACAATAATACGTCCAATTCATAAAATAGACCCCTACGTAATATCAGACAATGATAATCGTACTCTCCACGGCAGTCCATACCGCATGTCCATGATGATATCCACCGATACGCGCGCGATTGTTCTGCGTACAGCGCGGAATGCGATAGAGGCACAGCTCGATGACCGTCCCCTCTCCCTTCCCACGCTCACGCAGGCGCCACATGTGAGTGGAGTTTTTGTGACGCTGCGTGTGTCCGGATCGCTGCGGGGGTGTATCGGGTTTTTGGAATTACGTGGGGGATTGCTTGAGACCGTTGCGGAAGCTGCCCGTTATGCGGCGACACAGGATGTCCGCTTCCGGCCGCTTACGAGGAAGGAACTGCAGCAGTGCCGCATAGAAGTCACTCTGCTCGGCGCTCCCGAGCGCATCATGGATGCGGAGGAGTTCACTCTCGGCCGTCACGGACTGATCATTGAATACGACGGCAATCGTGGACTGCTGCTTCCACAGGTCCCTGTCGAACGCGGCTGGAATCGCACGGAATTTCTGTCTGCGCTGTGCCAAAAAGCACAGTTGTCCGATTCCTGCTGGACCCACCCTGACGCCACGCTCTTCCGCTTCGAAGGTCTGCCGATATCAGAGGAAAGCGCAGCACCCATGGAGAGGGAGAGCAGTGGATGAGACAGCGATTGTATGAGAGAAACACAGAAGCATTCGGGGATCAGCGGAACACTCTTGCAGGGAATGCACGAGGGACGTTGAGATGCAACCACGCAAGCGAGGCATGAACGAAAGGAGAGAAAAATGAAGGCAATGAAGATTCGTCCCCCCGCCGTCAGCGGTTTGTTCTATCCGGACGATCCGACCATGCTGACACTCACAGTCGATCGTCTGCTGGAGAAACATCAGACGCCGGACGACAGCGGAATCCCCATCGGCATTGTGAGTCCCCATGCAGGCTACGCCTACTCCGGTCCCACAGCGGCCTACGCATACACCCTCCTGCAGAGAAGGCCTTTCCGCACGGCGGTCATCATCTCGCCGAGTCATCGTGAATACTTCAATGGCATTTCCATATACGACGGCGACGCCTATCGAACACCGTTAGGACTGATCAACGTCGACATTCATCTTCGTGAGAAGCTTCTCGGTCAGAATGGCATCATCAAGGCATCACAACTCGGACATCGCGATGAACACTCCATTGAGGTGCAACTTCCTTTTCTCCAGCGCATCAACCCCGATGCGAAGGTGCTGCCGATTGTCATGGGCGACCAGCGCAGCGAACATTGTCAATTACTGGCGCGCGCACTTGCCGGAATTCTCACACCGGATCATGTCCTTATTGCGAGCAGCGACCTTTCTCATTTCCACGAACAACACGACGCGCTGGAGCGGGACCGCATTATAGAAGAGGACATCGTCGCACTGAAACCAATGAGACTACTCAACGATCTTTCCTCCTCCCGTGCGGAAGCCTGCGGGGGAGGCCCGATCGCCGTTGTCATGTCGGCGTCACAGACGCTCGGTGCCGATCGCGGCAGGATACTGCACCGTTGCACATCGGGGGATGTCACCGGTGACACACATCGTGTAGTCGGCTATCTCTCCGCCGCGTTCACGACCACACCTGTATCCTCCGGAACAAGATGAGTAACGGCGAACACTCTCTGATACTCATTGGCGCCGGAAGAGTCGGTATCAACCTCTTGCGACACTGTCTGCGCATCGGCCTGCCCGTATCGCTGGTCGTGGAGCGCGATGTCTCCCGCCACACTGTGATAAGGAACTGCGATCCATCCCTGACGCTTTCCACCGTAATCCCGGATTCTCTTCCCGGGAACGCGCGCTATTGCGCTCTCACCGTTCCGGATGGAGCCGTCGCGGAGGTTGCCCATCGACTCTCTCTCTCGACCGGCACAGCAGGTTGTATCATTTTTCATTGTTCCGGAACACTGACTTCCGATGTGCTGGCCGTTCCTGCTGCCGCAGGCGGGATTGCAGGTGGCATACATCCGATGCAGAGTTTTTCATCCGATGACCTCCCCGCATCGATGCTTACCGGCATCGGCTGCGGAATCGAAGGTGATGAGCAATTTTGTCGTGAAGCGACGAAACTCGCAATGATGTTACAGTGGAGACCACTCCGCATTCAGGCAGAACACAAAGCGCTCTATCATGCGGCGAATGTATTTGCAGGAAACTTTCCGACCGTCCTTGCTTCCATCGCCGAACGTCTCTTGCGCGCATCCGCATCCGATGCATCCGACGCCTCTCTCGCTCATCTTCTCCCGATGATGCGTGCGGTCATGCAACGCATCGACGAGGTCGGCGTCGCGCAGGCACTGACAGGTCCAGCCGTCCGCGGTGATCATGAAACCGTGCAACACCATCTCGACATACTTGACACAATCGAACCCGACTTCCACCGGGTGTATGACATCCTCAGCGATATTGCCGGCGGCATGGCCCGCGACCGGCAGCCTGAGGTCTGAAATCACATGTGTCATTCTGTTTTCTGCGGAAGCAAGCCATCGAGAATATGTAGGTAGTGTTCGCGCTCTACATCCCAGTGATATTGTGTCGCGGCCTCGAGACAGGCCTGACGGCTTCTCTCGTATCGACCGTCATCATTGAGCAGTGTGCGGATGGCACGGAGTACCAGTTCTGGCTCGGAGGGATTGACGGCAATCCCCGAAGACGTCTCGCGCAGCAAGGGACCGATTTCAGGGAAGTCGCTGCCAATGACGGGGACGCCTGCGGCGATATATTCAAACAACTTATTGGGCAGACTCAGGTAGTAACTGCGACCGAGATCCTCTATCAGGCACATTCCCAGGTCGGCGGAAGCTGTCCATGCGGGGAGTTCACCGGACGGTACGGAGGGGAGCACGCAAACGCGCTCCGATACGCCGGCAATGCGTGCGGCGGCCTCGATATCGCCGCGCAATGCGCCGTCTCCGAGAAACACCAGGTGACAGTCGGGTAACTCCATCAGGATATCTACAAGGATGAACGCGCCTCTGCCCTGTTGCAATCCCCCCTGAGAAAGAAGGATACGGCGGTTTTCAGGTATGCCGAGGAGGTCGCGAATCTTTCGCGAAGGTGCCGGTTTCGGGAAGTCCGACACATTACGCACGACACGCACGTCGCTGTAGGTTTCACGAAGAATCGTGGCGATCGAGTCGTTGACGGTGAGCACCACTGCGGCGCGACGGGCATAGCGTTTTTCCACCCAATTCCAGAATCGTTGCATGAGCCGCCGGCCCTGCAGAGCGGCAACGGAACAGTACAACTCACGTGCGTCGTAGAGCAGAGGCTTGCGTGCACGCTTTGCCGCACGAGCGGCAGCAGGGAGGGAAAACAGGTCCGAGGCAACGAACAGGTCACCATCGATCTCCCTGGCAGCCAGCGCAGCCTGTCGCCAGAAACGCGGCAATGCACTGCGGAGCGACCCCCGCATGGGATAATGCATGAGA